>DAOUBZ010000036.1:0-3849 GCA_034432515.1 Chloroflexaceae bacterium
GCGGTGTTTCAGCATGAGACGACCTTCGATCCCGCCAAAGCAGCCCCGAAACTAGTCGCTACCCCTTGACAGCGATGAGAGAATCTCTCCCGAGCCGGGAGAGGGGCCTGCCCTGAGCGTAGCCGAAGGGGGCAGGGGGGAGGGCACGCAGCGCATCAGGACGCCATCCGCCAAAAAACCTACCCCTGAGAGATACTGCTGGCAAACCCGGGTACGCGCTGCGCGCTACTCAGGATGCGTTCGCGTTCCTACGTTGCACAATACTGCTGGCAAACCCCGTTTTGCTCACGCCGGGTGCGCGGGCGTCCCGCCCGCCTGCGGGCCGGAGGCCCGTGTACCCGGGTTTGCCAGCAGTATCCTGAGAGGGGGACGGCGGCCGGGCCGCTTCTGCGCTATGTGCGGTATAATCAGCCAGCGTCGTTCCGCCCGTGATCAGCCCTTGCAACTTATGCCCATCCCACGCTACGACGGCTATATCTTCGACCTGGACGGGACGATCTATCTGGGCGACACGCTGCTGCCGGGCGTCGCCGAGGTGCTGGCGACGCTGCGGGCCGAGGGGCGGCGGGTGGCTTTCCTCTCGAACAATCCAACGAAAACCCGTGAGCAGTACGTCGCCAAATTGCGCGGGATGGGTCTCGTAGCTGAGCTGGGCGAGGTGGTCAACTCATCGCACGTGCTGGTCCAGTGGCTGCTGGAGCACGCGCCGGGGGCCACGCTCTTCGTCTGCGGCGAGGCACCGCTGATCGGCGAGCTCAGCGCGGCAGGCTTCCCACTGAGCGAGCAGGCCGGCGCGATCGATATTGTCGTCGCCTCATTCGACCGCACCTTCACCTACCACAAGCTGCAGGTGGCCTTCGACGCCATTCGCGCCGGCGCGCGTCTGGTCGCCACGAACCCCGATCGTTTCTGCCCGGTGCCCGGCGGCGGTGAGCCCGACGCGGCGGCGATCATCGCTGCGATCGAGGCCTGTACCAACACCCGCTGCGAGGTCAACGTCGGCAAGCCCTCGCCGATTATGGCCCGCACCGTCGGGGCGATGCTCCAACTCCCCCCCGAACGCTGCCTGATGGTCGGCGACCGGCTGATGACCGACATCGCGATGGGCGCGGCCGCCGGTATGGCCACTGCCCTGGTGCTCACCGGCGACAGCACGCGCGCCGATCTGCCAGGGGCGCCGGCCCAGCCGACCTATGTGCTCGAACGGCTCAGCGCGTTGCTGGCATGAGGCCGGTGTCGATTACAATTGCTCTTGACGCCCGTTGCAGCTGCGGCTACACTATCGAAAGGATAACCTTTTGAGGAGATGCCATGACCGGCGCGCGCCCCACCAAGTCGCTGCCTCTCCTTCAGCCCCTCGCCAGTGGGGACGTGGCCGCAGAGGCCCCGTGGCCCGTCGCGCTGCGAGCGATGCTGCTGCTCGCCGAGGCGGTGCACCCCACCGATCCGTTCCTCGCCCGGTGCACCGATGATGACCTGGTGCTGCTGCGCGCGGCGCTCCTCCGGCTCAACGCGATCGAGCCGACCAGCGCTGCCTGATCGACCGGCGCCTCCCCCGCCGCCGCCCGCTGTGCCCCCGGCTTGCCACGTGGCGCCGGGGGCTCTGGCTTGTATGCCCGGAGGCGTGAGGCGAGGAGGCGTAACCTTACTCCTATGGCTACAAGCCTGGCGCCTGCCAGCCCCGATCAGCTGGATGTGCCCGTCGTGCTCTTCCTCTTCCGTCGCCCCGCGCTGACGGCGCGGGTCTTCGCCGCGATTGCGCAGGCCCGGCCCCGCCGGCTCTTCCTGGTGGCCGATGGCCCCCGCCCCGACCACCCGGCCGAGGCCGCAGCCTGCGCTGCCGCGCGCGCCGTTGTCCAACGGGTGGACTGGCCCTGCACGGTGACCCACGACTACGCCGAGACGAACCTGGGCCTCCCCGCTCGTTTCGAGACGGCCCTCGCCGCCGTGTTTGCTGCCGTCGACCAGGCGATCATCCTCGAAGACGATTGCCTGCCCAGTGCGAGCTTTTTTCGCTTCTGCGCCGAACTGCTGGCCCGTTACGCCGATGATCCTCGCGTGATGGCCATCTCCGGCGACCGCTT
Organism: Chloroflexaceae bacterium; assembly: GCA_034432515.1. Lineage (GTDB taxonomy): Bacteria > Chloroflexota > Chloroflexia > Chloroflexales > Chloroflexaceae > JACAEO01. The sequence goes on from DAOUBZ010000036.1 coordinate 2,085, forward strand.
TACCCCGAGCGGGGTTGCGGCCAGCTACGCCTTTTCCCGTTACCCTCACTGTTTCGGCTGGGCCACCTGGCGCCGCGCCTGGCAGTTCTACGATGCGGCGATGCTTGACTGGCCACGGCTGCGCGCGACGCCCTGGCTCAATGCCATGTTTCGTGATCGGCGCGCCGCCCGCCACTGGCGCGGGACCTTCGATGCGGTCTACGCCCGGCAGATCGACTCGTGGGCCTACCGCTGGACCTACAGCTGCTGGCGCCACGGCGGGCTCACCGCTCTGCCGGCGGTCAATCTGGTGCAGAACATTGGCTTCGGCGACGACTCGACCCATACCCACAACCCCGATAGTCCGATCGCCAATCTGCCCGCCGGCGAGCTGGCCTTTCCGCTGCGCCATCCGCCCGCTGTCGTGCCCGATGAGCGTTCGGACGCCCGTACCCAGCGGTTGCTCTTCGACCCTACCCTGCGGGTTAAGCTGGCCTGGCGCCTGCGCCGGTTGCAGCGGATCGCCCGCACCCGCCTCGGGGGGCAGCCGCGCGCGGGCCAGGCTCCCCCTGAGCCTGGCGCGCCCGCTACGTACGTGCTCAGCGTTGGGGGAAATACGCAAATCCGCGAGCGCGGGCGCCCTGCCCTCGTCAGCGTTCGTGGGCAAGCTGCCCGCGCTCCCAGGAGGAGCGTGAACACGTACCCCGCCACAGCCGCCGCGGGCATGCAACGTGGCTCATTCACCATTGACCCCAGCGGTCTCAGCCCGGCTGAACTGGCGGTGATTCAGGCGTTGCTGGCGCGCCTCGCTCAGCATTCGCCGACCCTGGCCGACCTGTGGCGGCTGATGGACGACGTCTGGGCCGAACTGGGCCTCGATGAGCGCCGTCCGGACCCGGTGCTGCTGCGGGTGTTCTACTGCCACCCGATCTGGGCGCTCAATGGGATGTTCACCGAACAGGATCCGCAGTCCCGTGGGCACCGCGCCGCGCTCGTCGCCTGGTTGCAGCGCCTGGCGCCGGCGCGCGTGCTTGACTATGGGGGGGGCTACGGCGCATTGGCACGGATGGCGGCGGCGGCGCTGCCGGCGAGCACGGTGGAGCTGTACGATCCGTTTCCCTCAGCGGCGGCTCGCGCACGGGCGGCGGCTCACCCCAACCTGCGGATCGTGCGCACGGCGGGTCGGGGCTACGACGCCGTCCTCTGTCTCGATGTGCTTGAACACGTGCCTGATCCGCTCGAACCGCTGGCGGAGATGGTGGCGGCGCTGCGGCCGGGTGGGTATCTCGCCATCGCCAACAACTTCTACCCGCTCATTCGCTGCCACCTGCCGGGCACCTTCCACCTGCGCTACAGCTTCCCACTCTTCGCCGGGCTGCTGGGCCTCCGGCGCGAAGGCCGGGTCCCGGCGGCGCTGGCCGACATCTACCGCAAGACCGGCGACCGTCCGCCGCCCTGGCCGGCGCTGCGCGCCCTGGAACTGGCCTCGCGCGCGGCCTACCCGGCGCTCCTGCTGGCCCACCGCGTCTACCGGCGAGCACGCGGTAGGGCGGGGGTGTAGGAAGCAGGGGGCCATGCACGTCGTCATGCTCTCGGACTGGGAAACACGGGGTGGGGCGGCGGTGGCAGCCAGCCGGCTGGCCACGGGGCTGGTGGCGGCCGGGCTGCGGGTCAGCCGGCTGGTCGTCTTTCCCGACCGGCGGCACCACCCCTGGCGCACCATGGTCGTCGGCGCGCCGCTGGTTCCGCTGCGACGACTCGTGCGCCGGGCCGTGCCGCTGGAGGC
>DAOUBZ010000037.1:0-1997 GCA_034432515.1 Chloroflexaceae bacterium
GGCCGCCGGCTCCGTTGCGCCCGGCGTCATGCAGACACTCGCCCACGAGCACGGTGGGCAGGCCGCGCTGCTCGCCCGCGGCAGGCGCGGCGAGTATGGTCAGCAGCAGGCGCTGGGCCTCGCGCTGCGAGGCCGAGGCAATGGCGAGGCGCAGCACCTCGTGCCAGCGGGGATCGGCGGCGTAGCACTGGAGCAGGTCGTCGGGATGCTCAACGACGACCGACTCGAGCAGACCGCGGGCGGCGAGGTACTCCTCGAAGGTCAGGTGCAGAAAGGCGAAGCGGCGGTGGCCGCGCTCGATCAACAACCCGGTGTCACGGCGCATGAGCTCGATGAAGGCCCGCGCGAGGCAGCGGGCACGGCGGCGTGGCACACCATCGCTCTGGGCCAGGGTCGCGGCGATATGGCGTTCCAGCTCGTCCTGGTCGATCAGCCCGCCGGCGCGCTCCCCGTGGAGCCAGAGCGCCACCGGGCCGAGGACATTAACAACAAAGCGCTCATCGATCTGCTCGTCACCGAGCAGCACATCGACCGGGCGGCCCGAGAGCGAGCGGGTGCGGTTCCAGGTCTCGGCCAGCGCCTCAACACAGAGCCGGTAGAGGTCAGCGCGACGGTCAGGCAGACGGGCGCCCTGATTGTGGATGAGCGCAAGGATGGTGAGCAGGAGCGGATTGCGGGCCAGGTCGGTCACCTGAGGGTCAGCGAAGACCGCCTGGCTGAGCGAGGCGACCCGCTCGGCGACACGGCGCTCGAGCTCGGAACTGGCGGCCTCGCGCATCAGGTCGTGGAGCAGGTCACCACCGGGGGGTGTGGCCGGCTCACCCAGGGCGGCATAGGCGCGGCTCCAGCGCTCGATAAAGGCGTGGATCTGCTCGTCGGCCAGGGGCTGAATAGTGACCACGGCAAACAGGGTCGGGTCGAGCGGCGCGTCACTATAGCCAACGATGCGCGAGGTTGCGACAAAACGATTGCCCGCGGCGTCCCACTCGCGCACAAAGGCCTCGAGCGAGTGAACGATGGCCTGCCGGTCGTCGCGGACCTCATCGAGGCCATCGAAGAGCACCAGGGCGCGGCCCAGGGCCAGGGCGCGGGCGAAGAGCGGCCCGTAGTCGGGCTGCGAGAGGCCACTATAGTAGGTGCTGAGATAGGCGAACGGCGAGAGATCGGCGCCACCGGGCTGGGCGCGCGCGGCGGCAAAGGCAGCGACGGGGAAGAAGATCGGCAGCCAGAGCGGGTCGAGGCCCAGGCCGCGCCGGGGGTCGCCGCGGGTCAGGGTGAGCAACAAATAGCGCACCAGAGTGCTCTTGCCGCTGCCGGGATCGCCGAGCACCACGAGCAGCGGCTGTTCGCGCACAAAGTCGTGGAGCGTAGCCACAGGGGCGCCCGGCCCACGCTCATCGTGATGCGCCCGCCCACAGATCGGGATGTAGATCTGCTCGAGGCTGATCCGGGTGGCGGCCTGGAGCTGCATCACGCCGCGGAAATCCAGCGCCCCGAAGCTCTCAACGACAAAGGCGCGATAGCGCGTGTAGAGCAGGGGCAGATCAGGCTGGGGCGCGCCGGGCAGGGTGTAGAGATCGCCATGGACGACGGTCTGCTGCACCTGGCTGATCGCAGCGCCGGAGCTGGCGACGATACTCTGGCCGAACTGCTCGCCAAGGGTGGGCAGCGGCTCGGCCCAGGCGGCGCGCAACTGGTCGATCAGGGCGCGCTCGGTCTCGGTGGGCAGGCTGCGGCGCAGACGCGGCTGCTCGCTGATCGCGGCGGGCAGCAGCTCGCCGAGGAAGCGCAGCAAGGCCGGGCCAAGCAGGCGCCATGGCGGCGGCTCGCTGCCGCTGGCCGCCAGGACGGCGCGCAGATCGCGGCGATAGAGCTCAACCAGGCGGGCGAGATCGGGCTCGCCGGCAAGCAGCAACTCCTCGATCGCAGCAGCGCGCAGCCGGCTGGCGGCGGGACGCCGATCGGCGAGCAGGGCGAGCAGCGGCGCGGCGGCGGCA
>DAOUBZ010000038.1:0-4392 GCA_034432515.1 Chloroflexaceae bacterium
CGCCGCCGGCGCCGCTCATGGCCGAGCAACCCGCCCGTCCCGCTGCGCCCGAGCCCGCCCCATCGTCTGCCGCGCCGGCCCCACCAGCCCCGCCGCCCTCCGATGACCCGCTGGCCGCGCTCCTGGCCGCCAAGCAGCGCCGCAAACGGTTGAAATAGCTGAAAACGCCAGACTACCCGTTCCACGGCTTGTGGGAACGTGGTATACTCAGGCTGCTCGTGTACCTGTTCAACCCCATACCGTCGCGGTGACCCGATAGCCCGGATGCCAGGGCGTAAAGGTGGAAGCTGGTGCAAGTCCAGCGCTGTGCCGCAACTGTAACCGGCCGTTCTTCACAATGGCCGGAAGCCAGGACGCCTACCGCGACACGTCTGTTCACCCCTTCTCGAGCCAAGGAGGACGAACGTGCCCGCACCCCCTGAACGCTCCCGCGTGATGGCCCGCCCGGCAGTAATCGTCCCGGCCCTCGAACGAGGTCCGGGTCTTTTGTTGCCATCGACCAGGAGGCCCGATGAATAGCGACCCGCCCACGCTGCCGCCCGCTGGCCGTCCCCGCCGCCAGGGCGCTACGTCTGCCGCGATACACAACGCCGATGATCTGCCCGCCGATCATGCTGACGGCACGCCTGTGCCCGAAACGGGCGCCCGTGGCCCTGGCTCGAGCGTAGCGGCGGCCCAGCGCCGTGCTGCCGCACGCGCCTCACGAAAGCGAAAGGGCTTGCTGATCGTCAATACCGGTGATGGCAAGGGCAAGACCACGGCGGCCCTCGGCATGCTGCTGCGCGCACGCGGTCGTCGTATGCGCGTCGGCGGCATCCAGTTCTTCAAGCACGAGAACGCCAACTTCGGCGAGCTGCGCGCCCTGCGTGAGCTCGGCGTCGAGTTGACCCCGATGGGCGATGGCTTCACCTGGACCAGCCGTGACCTGGACGAGACGCAGGCCCGGGCGCTTCACGGCTGGGCCACGGCCCAGCAACACATTGCCTCCGGGGCCTACGATGTCTTCCTGCTGGACGAGTTTACCTATCTGCTGAGCTACGGCTGGCTCGACACCACTGAGGTCGTGAGCTGGATCCAGGCCCACAAGCCGCCGCTGCTGCACCTGATCATCACCGGGCGCGATGCCCCGCCGGCGCTGATCGCCGCCGCCGACCTGGTGACCGAGATGCGGGCGATCAAACACCCCCTGGCCGAGCAGGGCATCCGCGCCCAGCCCGGGATCGAGTTCTGAGGAGGTCACTATGTCGCACACCCAACGCTGGTCACTCGTTGCCGCTGGCGCGCTTACGCTGGTGGTGCTGGAAGCCCGCCCGGCCTACGCGATGCACATTATGGAGGGCTTCTTGCCGCCGCTCTGGGCCGCACTCTGGTTCATTGTCGCCATCCCGTTCTGGGTTGTCGGCCTGCGGCGGATCAACCGCCTGATCCGCGAGCAGCCGGAGACGCGCATGCTGCTCGGGCTGGCCGGCGCCTTCACCTTTGTGCTCAGCGCCCTGAAGATCCCCAGCGTCACCGGCTCGAGCAGCCACCCCACCGGCACCGGCCTGGGGGCGATCCTCTTCGGCCCCGCGGTGATGAGCGTGCTCGGCACGATCGTCCTGCTCTTCCAGGCGCTGCTGCTGGCCCACGGCGGCCTGACCACGCTCGGGGCCAACGCGGTGAGTATGGCCATCGTCGGCCCGCTGGTCGCCTGGGGCATCTGGCGCGGGCTGAAGGGGCGCGCGCCGATCTGGCTGGCGGTCTTCCTCGCCGCGGCGCTGGCCGACCTGGCCACCTATGTCGTTACCTCGATGCAGCTGGCCCTGGCTTACCCCGACCCCATCGGCGGCATCGTGGCCTCGTTCGTCAAGTTTGGCACGATCTTCGCCGTGACCCAGATCCCGCTGGCGATCAGTGAGGGCCTGCTGACCGTGCTGATCTTCAACGCGCTGCAGGCCAATGCCGAGCCCGAGCTCACCCGGCTCGGCGTGCTGAAAGGGGCATCGTGATGGACAGCAAACCCTTTGGTTGGCCGACCGCGCTTGTCCTGTTGGCAGCGGTAGCCGTCCTGGCGATCCTTCCGCTGCTGCTGGTGCGCGACTCGGAGTTTGGGGGCGCCGATGCTGCAGCCGAGGCGGCGATCGGCGAGGTGGCGCCCGACTATCAGCCCTGGTTCACGCCGCTGATTGCGCCGCCCGGCGGCGAGACCGAGAGCCTGCTCTTCGCGCTCCAGGCCGCGCTCGGCGCCGGGTTGATCGGCTATTTCTTCGGCCTCAAGCGCGGCCAGCGTGCGGCGCCGCCGGCAACGAGCAGCCATGCACCTCATCGACCGCCACGCCTACAATAACGCCATTCGCACGCTGGACCCGGCGCACAAGGCCGGGCTGGCCGCGGCTGCGATCCTGCTCTGCCTGCTGCTGGATCGCCCGGCGGTGGGCGTGCTGACCCTGGTCTGGATGCTTGCGCTGAGCATGCTGTGGGCGCAGGTGTCGCTCCTGGTCTTCGGACGAGTGCTGCTCGCCGAGGGTCTGTTCCTCAGTCTCTCGGTCGCGGGTGTCGCGATCAGCGTCAGTCTGGCGCCGCCCGCGGGCACCGGTATGGCGTTACAACTCGGCCCGCTCTGGCTCAGCAGTGGTCCCGAGGCGCTGGCGCTCGCGACGCGGCTGCTCACCCGCGCCCTTGGCTGCGCGGCGGCGCTGAACTTTCTGATCCTGACCACGCCGCTTACCGACCTGATCGCCTTGCTGCGCCGCCTGCGCACCCCGGAGACGCTGATCGAGTTGATGACGATCATCTATCGCGCGATCTTTGTGCTGCTCGCGAGCCTGCAGCGTATGGCGACGGCCCAGGACGCGCGCCTTGGCTACTCGACGCCGCGACGCGCGCTGCGGAGCGCCGGCCTGCTCGGCAGCCAGCTCTGGCTCGATGCCTACCGGCGGAGCCAGAGGATGCAGGTGGCGCTGGAGAGTCGTGGTCTGGACGGGCCGCTGCGCGTGTTGCCCCTCGACTATCGGCACGACCGGCGAACGTGGTGGCTGGGGGCGGCACTCGTGACCAGTCTGCTGCTGACGGGGTTGGTCCTATGACGCCCGTTCTGGAATGGGTCGATGTGCACTACCGCTTCCCCGCGAGCTCGACGCCCGCGCTCTGTGGCGCGACGCTGCGCCTGGAGGCCGGGCAGCGCACGGTGCTGCTGGGGCGCAACGGTGCGGGCAAGAGCACGCTGCTGCTTCAGGCCAATGGCATTCTGCGCCCGAGCCGCGGCCAGGTGCGCGTGGCAGGCGTGCCGCTCGACTACAGCCGGCGCGGCCTGCAGGCGGCGCGACGCCAGGTCGGCCTGGTCTTCCAGAATCCCGACGATCAGCTCTTCAGCGCCAGTGTGGCCCAGGATATCAGCTTCGGGCCGTTGAACCTCGGACTGAGCGTCGCCGAGGCTCGCCAGCGGGTCGCTACAGCCGCAGCGCGCTGCGACATCAGCGATCTGCTCGAACGGCCGACCCACGCGCTGAGTGGCGGCCAGCGCACGCGGGTGGCGCTGGCGGGCGTCCTGGCCATGGAACCGCGCATCATCCTGGCCGATGAGTTGACGTCGGGCCTTGACCCCTGGATACGGCAGCAGGTGTTTGCCGTCTTCAACCGGCTGGTTGCCGAGGGGGTGAGCGTAGTGCTCGCCAGCCACGATCTGGAGGTAGCCCGCCACTGGGCCGACCTGGTGGCGGTGATGGACGCCGGGCGGGTGGTCGCTGCCGCCCCGCCGGAACACGTGTTTGCCGACCCGGCGCTGCGCGATCTGCTGGGCCCAGTCGTACCATGGAGTGACGGGGTGCAGGGGTGACAGGAATGGTGAAACGACCGGCGAAGGAGGCAATGAAACAATGAGCAGGGCATCGCCTCCTCGCGTCCTCGCCTCCTCGCAGGTGTCAGGCCGCAGCACGCTGCGGCCCTACGGGGCCTACGGGGATACGGGGCCGCGTCATCGCCTCCTCGCGATCCGCTGTCGCGTGCTGCTCGTGGCTCTGGCGACCGATGCGCTGCTGGGCGATCCGCCGAACGCCTGGCATCCCGTGGTGCTGCTCGGCAGCTGGATGCAGCTGGGCGAGCGATTGGCGCCGCGGTCGGCAGGCGCGCGCCTGGCCTGGGGCGCCGCCTGGCTGGCGGGCGGCCTGGCGCTCACGGCCGGCACGGCGACGTTGCTGCCGCGCCAGACGCTCATCCAGGGTCCAGCCGCCTCGACCCTGCTGGCCTACCGCGGGCTCGACCGGGCGGTCGGTGCCGTGCAGGCGGCCCTTGAGGCCGGCGACCTGGCCGAGGCGCGGCGCCTACTCGGCTGGCACCTGGTGAGCCGCCCCACCGCCGAGCTTACCGAGGCCGAGGTCGCCGCGGCGGCGATCGAGTCGCTGGCCGAGAACCTCT
>DAOUBZ010000039.1:0-24218 GCA_034432515.1 Chloroflexaceae bacterium
CGCCCCTTCGCTACGCGCTGCGCGCTACCCCGGCCGTTCGGCTGAGCCTTCGTCTGGGCTCAGGCCGGGGCTCACGACGAAGCCTGCCGCCCTCGTCCCGGCTCGGGCCGGGGCTCGACAGGCTCGCGATCCGCCGAGACGAAGGCTCAGGATGCGGTTTTCGGCAACCTGAGTTATTCGGATAGGCTCCCAATGTCAACTGAGAATGCTGAGCTGAACGACGACGCTACGCTGCCGACCCTGGCGGCGCTGCCAGGGCCGGCAATGACGGCGCTCCTGGCTGTTGCGGACCCGGCGATTGCATCGGGCAGCGCGGCTCCCCTTGTCGATGTGTCCGGCGAGGTCGAGTGGATCCGTGCGGTCCTGGGTGATATTCCCACCATCGTGCTGCCGGCGCCGTGCAGCGGTGAGCGGGCAACGCTGGCCACGATCGCGGCGACACTACGTGACGAGATCGCGATCTGCTGGCTCGTTGCTGTCGGCGCGATCCGGCATGGCGAGCCGTGTCTCTGGCTCGAAGCGCCGGACGGGTCTGGCGTACTGGCGCCCGCCCGCCTGATCGCCAGTCACCTCGCCGGCGAGGCCAGGAGGCCCAGGCTGATCGTGCTGTCGGCGCCGCGCGATAGCGCGCCGGTCCCTTCCGCTGCCCCGCTGCTGGAGGTCGGGTGGCACCTGGCCCAGGCGGGCTGTGGCGCCGTTCTGGTGCTACCGGCCGCAAACGACTATGCCGCGCTGGAGCGGTTCCTGGCGGCCTTCTTCGGCACGCTGTGCCGTGATGGGCAATTCGGCCAGGCGCTCACCGCGGCGTACGCGGCTGAGCCGCCCGGCGCCGCGGATCCGCAACCGCTGTTGCTCCTGCGCCTGGCGAACGGTCGCTGCTGGCAGAGCACCGGCGCCAACGCGCGCTGCCGACCGGTGCGCGCATCAGACGGGCTGCCATGATCTACGCGACGACCATCGAGGGCGTACCAGTGTGGACCGGCGACATCATCTGCACTGCCGACGGCGTGGAGGCAGGCCTCCTCGGCCAGCTATGGCGGGCGCTCGGGTACATTGTCCCCGGCGAGATTGACCACGCGGTGCTCTATCTTGGCCCCGGTGGGCGCTGCGTGGAGGCGGGCGCGCGGGGCGTCATCATCTTCGAGATGCCCGCGGAGCGCTGGGACGCCGCCGCGCTTTTCGCCGAGCGCTGGCTCCTCGACCGCTTTGTCGGTATCGCCGACCCGCTGGCCGGGCGCGGTCTGGCGGCTGCCGATGCGCAGCGCATCCGCGGCGAGGTAGCCGGCTACTGCACGGCCCAGGCCGGCGCCAGCAAGCCCTACAACCTGAACTTTTTCGACCCTGAGACGGACGCGGCCTTCTACTGCAGCCAGTTGATCTACAAGGCCTACCTGGCAAGCGGTATCGACCTGGCCCAGGGTCCCGGCGCCGCCATCGCCTACAACAATGCGACGATCATATTGCCGCAGCATCTCTGGCAGAACTGTGTCCGGCGGCGGGCCGGGGGCGCTCAGGAGCGTGGCGTGCCACGCTCCTGAGCGTGTCTGGTGCGCCGGGCTTCCGCGCGGCGATCGCTGCTGCCCAGGGCTCGCCCGGTCACCGAACCCACGCGTTACGATGGTGTGGGGCGAGCGTCGCGCAGGTCACCGGTGGAACCGCCACGGGCGGCTGATCCTCGCCGCTTGCGCTGGGTGTGGCGCTCGGCTACACCGCGATCACGATCTGTGGTCGGCTCCTCTTTCTGGCCGGCATGTGCCACCGGCCGGGGGCGCGGAGCGCTGCGCTGGACATGCCGATCAACGCCGCGGCCGGTCTGCGAGGGCGGCCCGTACCGCCTCGTCAAGGGTCGCTCGATTTACGGGCTTCTGGAGGAAACGCACGTGCGGCCGGCGCCCCATCCGCACAACCTCCGTATCGGTATAGCCGGAGATCAGCAGTGCCGGCAGATCGGGCCGCAGCGCAGAGAGCTCCTCCAGGAGCATATGCCCGCTCATCCCCCCGGCCAGGATCACGTCAGTGATGACCAGATCGATCTCCTGGTGGGTTTGCAGCAACTCCAGGGCTTGCTTGCCGCCGGCCGACTCCAGCACCACATAGCCCAGGGAGCGCAGCATCGCGGCCAGGACCGCGCGAACGGGTGGGTTGTCCTCCACCAGAAGCACCTGGCCCTGCCGGGAGGCATCGGGTGCCCCCGCAGGCTCCAGCCAATCCGGGCTGAGCGCCTGTTCAGCTCTGGGCAGGTAGAGATGCACGCTGGTGCCGGCATTCGGCTGGCTGTCGATCCGCACATGCCCATTCGACTGGCGCGCAAACCCGTAGACCATACTCAGGCCCAGCCCGGAGCCCTGCCCCGGCGCCTTCGTCGTAAAGAACGGCTCGAAGGCGCGGGCCAGGACTTCCTCACTCATTCCGACCCCCGTATCGGTCACCACCAGGCAGACGTAGGCCCCAGGCAGCAGACCGGCCGGCTCGTCTGACGGCTCGGTGGGAACAGACACATTGACCGTTGCAATCGTCAGCACCCCGCCCTGCGGCATCGAATCACGGGCGTTCACCACGAGGTTGAGCAACACATTCTGTAGCTGGCCGGGATCGGCCAGGCAGGGCCAGAGATTCTCGCCGGTGCGGATCTGCATCTCGATATCGGAGCGGATGGTGCGCCGGATCAACTCGGCCAGATCGAGCACCAGGTGGTTGAGATCAACCACGGTGGGTTGCAGGGTCTGCTGTCGCGCGAAAGCCAGCAGGCTGCGCGTCAGGGTTGCCCCACGCTCACCGGCGCGCAAGGCCTGGCGGATCAACTCCTCGACTGGCGAGTGCTCGGGCAGGAGGGCGATCGCCAGTTCCAGGCTCCCGTTGATGACCGTCAGCAGGTTGTTGAAGTCGTGGGCCATCCCACCTGTCAGCTGACCCACCGCCTCCAGGCGCTGGGCCTGACGCAGCTTTGCCTCAGCCTCTTTCTGCTCGGTGATATCACGGGTGTTGATCACGATCCCGCGAATGCCGGGGTTGTCGAGCAGGTTCTTCCCGATCACGTCGAGGGTCATCCACCGACCGCTGCTATGGGCAAAGCGGATCTCGATCCGCCGTGAGGCGCCCGACTCCTGGAGCACCTCGGTGAGCGCGCGCAGCGCAATCGGGCGATCCTCAGGATGAACCCGATCCAGGGCATCTTCGCCGAGCAATTCCTCGGGCCGGTAGCCAAGGGTGGCCGTCGACGAAGGGCTGACAAAGGTGTAGCGGCCCTGGACATCGAGGATGCTGATGATATCCAGGTTGTTCTCGACGATCCCGCGGAAGCGTTCTTCGCTGCGTCTGAGGCTGGTGAAGAGCAGCGCGTTCTGGAGTGCAATGGCCGCCTGGGAGCAGAGGATCCGCAGGGCATCGATCCGTCTGGTGGTAAAGGCGCCGCTCAGCAGGGTGTTCTCCAGGTAGAGTGCGCCCAGCGCGCGCTGGCCACAGATCAGGGGCAGGCAGAGGATGCTGCGTGGGCGCTGGACGGTGAAATAGGGATCCTCTTCGAGCCCGGCCTCGTGCTCCGGATCGACCACCAGGACATCGCGGCGCGTGTTAAGCACCTGATTAATCAGACTCTGTGGAACGAGCAGCCCCGAGCCGAGGGGCTGCGGCGGCAGGCTGGCTCCGGGATCGCCGGCGCTGCTCATCTGGACGAGCCAGCCATCGCCATCCTGGTAAACCAGGGCACTGCGGGTAGCTCCGGCGCGCTCTTGAGTCAGGGCCAGCAGCGTGCCGGGGATCTCCTCCAGGCTGATCTGGCTGCCCAGGAGCTGCGCGGCCTTGAGCAGCGAGAGGAAATCTAACCCCTCCGACAGATCCGTCGCCCACCGCTCAGTCTCGCCCTCGGGCCGCTGCTGACCGGTGCCGGGGCGCAAGATGCCGAGTCGGCCCGTCGCGCCCCAGGCTGTATAGGCCCGACGGGCTCGCTCACGAAATTCTGCCGCCAAGGCTGTGTTGCCAACGCGCTCTGCGAGGCGGCCACCAGACTCGCTCGCCAGCGCGGCATCGTGGGGGGCTCCAGCCGACATCGCCCGATCGATCGCCTCCTCCAACCCTTCCAGGCCGGCGAGGATGTCCCCCTTGTGGGCGACCTGGAGCGCCGAGAGGATGGCCAGGCGATGACCGAAGGTCCCGGGGTTGCCGCGGGCAAAGATCGCGACGAGGCGCAGGTTCTCCTGCAGCGCCGCCTGATCGTCGGCATCCGGCTCGTCCGCCGGATAGAGCAGGAGGGTACAAGCCTCCAGGAAGCGGAAGGTCGCGCCGGCGGGGAACTCCGCCAGCCCATGGAGGACGTGACGGGCCGCGCGGGCGTGGGCGCGGGCCTCGGCATCTGCCCCCTGCAACAACGCGAGCAAGAGCCCATTGATGTGGTAGATCGCGAGCGCGGTGTCATCCGCTGCGGCGCGGATCGCCTCAAGCTCGGTCGTGGCATCGAAGATCTCGCCGGATAGGCGCATCGGACCCGTCTCGGTCGCCTGGCAGAGTGTATGCACCAGCTGGGCCACGATGGCCGTCCAGCGCCAGGCGGTCACCAGGCGTAGCTGGGCCAGATCCTTGAGCAGCGGGGCCAGTCGCGCCTGCAACTCGCTGAGGGGCGTGCCGTCCAGGAGCAGGCCCTGGGCGATATTGTAGGTAGCGTAGCCGGCGAATTCGAGATCTCCGGCATCGAGCAGCAGGCGCCGGCTCTCCAGCAGCAATGCAATACCCTCGCCCAGGGGGTGCGACCAGTGAGAGACCGCCGCGCCGACCACGAAGATCGCCCGGCCCCGCAGCGAACGGGACTCAGTCCGGCGGGCGAGGATGAGCGACAGATCGCCGAAGCGCTCAACCAGCGGAATATCTTGCGTGACGGCCATCAGAATAATCCCGGTGCAGCCATAGAAGAAGGCGGCGTGGGGGACATGACCATAGCGGATACAGCGCTCGGCGGCGGTGAGGATCATCCAGGCGAAGAGGGGCTGCGAGACGATATAGGCCACCGCGATCAGGGTGCCATAGAGATCCAGGATCGCACTCTGGAGAGGGTCACGCATCTCAGGCAGGTTCTGGAGCTCCAGCGGGTCACGCGAGCCCAGTGCTGTCATAAAGGCAGCAAAGGCCACGCTGACCTGCTCCGGGCTCGGATCGCGCGGGAGTTGCACCCCCAACCACGCCAGCCCGGTGCGGCAGGTTTCGATGGCGTCGCGCAGCCGGCCCTGGATGGCGTAGCCGAGGATCAGGGCCCTGGTGGCGCGGATGCGATCCAGCGGATCCGGGCAGGCTGCCCAGACAGTCTGAGCGGCCATCTCGACGGTCCCGAGATCGCCGGTAAGGGAGGCCGCCTCAGCCAGGGCGTCATAGAGGCCCAGCGCCAGGGCGGGCGTGGTCGCCCAGGGGTCGGGCTGAAGCACGCGCAGGCCCGTGGCGGCGCAGCGCGCGGCGGTGGTGTAGGCGCTGGCCGCCAGCGCGCGCAAGGCAGCCAAACGGTTCAGGTCGGCAATTATGACGCGCTCTTCCAGCGAGGTGGCGCGATCGAGGGCCAGGTTCAGATGCCCGACGATCGTCAGCACGTGGTTCGGTAGTTCTGTGGGGGGGTGCGGTCGCGAAGCGCGAGCCCGACCACGTGGTGGGCCCGGCTCCGCTCGGCTGCGTCGAGGAGTTGGTAGGCCGCCTGCTGGATACGGTCATGGGTGAACCGAAACCGATCGTGGGCATCATCAATCGAGCGCACCACCTCCAGAAAGCCCTCCTGCACACACTCCCTGAGGGCGGCCAGGGTTTCGGTTTCGTCCAGTTCAGCCACCAGTGCGGCATCATGCAGCGAGAAGGCGCTGCCCAGAACGGCTGCCCGCGCGAGAACCCGCCGGGGCGGCTCGGCGAACCGAGCGATGCGCCCGCCCAGGATCACGAGATCATCACGATCGCTCAGGCGCGCGTGGGCAGCCGCGAGGTCGAGCAGCACCCAGCTGTTCCGCTCCGGGTCAAAGCGCAGGGTGCCGGTCGCTTCCAGGTACTGAAGGGCATGCCGGATCAGCAGCGGGTTCCCGTCGCTAAAGCTCTGGATCAGGTCAACCATCGCCGGTGCCGGCGCCAGCCCTTGCAGGGCGTGCTGGAGCAGTGCCGCTGTGGCAGTGGGCGCGAGTGGCCCGAGCGTCAGCCGGGTCAGTGCCGCGCCGCTGTGCGCAAGGCTGTCCAGGGCGGCATTGAGCGGATGGCCGGAGGGGATCTCAGCCCCACGAACACACAGGATCACCAGCAGGCTCTGGATGCCGGGGTCGTCGATGATTTCGCTGAGGACGCGGATCGTATTGGTATCGGACCACTGCACATCGTCCAGGAAGAGCACCAGGGGCTGGTCGGGCTCACACAGTGCGCGGAAGAACGTGCGGACGACAGTGCTCTGGCGACAAACCATCTCGGGACCAGGGATAGCAGGCGGGGGGGCCGTCGCTGCAAACAGCTGTTCAAGGGCAGGCTCGATCTGGGCAAGCACGCCGGCGTTACGGCCCAGGGCATCGAGAAGCTTGCGCCGGAGCGCCTGGAAGCGCGCTTCCGGCAGGCGGGTAAGCCAGATGCTCAGGTCCCGCAGGGCGCTGGCCAGGCCGGAGAAGGGCAGGTCAAGTTGATACTGCTCAAACTTCCCACGCACAAACAGGCCCCTGCGCGCCGTGACCGGGCCACGCAACTGGTTGACCAGGGCCGTTTTGCCGATCCCGGCAGGGCCGTCCATGACCACCAGCCGGGCGCGACCCCGGGCCGCCTCGGCAAAGGTCGCGACAAGCTCGCGGATCTCGGCATCGCGGCCAAATACTTCGTCGGGGATCGCGATGCGGTGGGGGGGGGCGGCCTGCCCGAGCACGAACAGCCTGGCATCAGCGCCTTCGATCTGGCAGTGGGCCAGATCAGCCGCGAGCCCGCGCGCGGTCTGATAGCGATCGGCTGGTTCTTTGGCCAGCAGCTTCATAATCAGATCCGACACCAGGCGGGGCAGATCGGCCCGGGCGGTCAGCAGGGTCATAGGCCGCCGGGCGAGGTGAGCGTGGACAATCTCCAGCGGGTCAGCGGAGCGAAACGGCGGCTGGCCGGCCAGGATCTCGTAGAAGACAACGCCCAGGCTGTAGAGATCGCTGCGCCGATCGATCCCCCGGCTCATCCGGCCAGACTGCTCAGGGGACAGATACTCGAACAGGCCGTCAAGGGTTTCGATCGGTACAATCTCCTGGATGGTACGGGGCATCATGGTGGCCCGGCCAAACCCGGTCAACCGGACCAGGCTGCGCTCCGGGGTAACCAGGATGCTGAGGGGGGTGATATTCTGGTGGATGACCCCGGCGTCATGCAGGTCGGCCAGCACCGCGACGATCTGGCGTGCCATGTCGAAGAATAAGGACAGCGGCACCTGCCCTTCGGGAAACTGGCCTGCCCAATCGCGTAGCGTGATGACGCCGTCGTCGGCCTCGACGACCACAAGTCGCCCATCGATCTCCAGCAGTTCGGCGTCGGGCACGCCGCCGAGGGTGGGGGCCAGGGTCTTGAGGAACGAGTAGTGCTGCTGCAGTAGGAGGCGTGAGCTGGGAGAGGTCGGGTTCGACCGCGAGGTCTTTAGGAGGAACCGCGCTGCCGACGATTGCTTGCGGCTTCGCAGCAGGAGCGAGTGGCGGGTGGAGGCCAGCAGTTCGAGCGCAGTGTAGCCCGGAATCGTCGGAAGGCTGGTGGGCGAGGGTATGCCGGCGGGAAGGTAAGGCACGACACCTGCTCCATCGTGATGGGCGCCCTCCAGGGGCTACGTCCATGATAGCCCGTAGTGCGGTCAATCGTCAATGCGATGTTTCATTTGTATGCGTGTGTATAGGCGCGTTTCGCTCGCCATCGGCGATCCAGATCGTGGGCGAGCGGGGCGTGGAGATCCTCGACGTGGGCGACCCCGCGCGGCCGCGCCGCCGCAGCACCTTCACGCTCCAAGCGCCGGGCACCATGGTCTAGCCAAAGCCGCAGGGGGCCTGGCCCTGATCAACTCCCGGAGCAGGTTGACGATCCGGGTGCCCACGCCGACACCGGAGCGCCTCATCACGGAGACACTCGGCCAGCTTGCCGGCCCCCTGCTCCTCTCCAGCGATAGAAAGGTCTTTCCAGTTTGGAGCGGGACTGCCCCTGCCGATCTCCGGCAGGGGCAGTCCCGCTTACAACGCCATCCTAACGCCTGACGAGCGGCAGGAAGAGCTTAGGATGGGCCGGCGGTGTGGGCGAGGGTGTGGGCGGGGGTGTGGGCGGGGCCGGCAGTTGATCGGTCACGGTCCAGGTGAAACTCGCCGGTGAGAGGTCGACGTAGCCCTCGGTGTCGATGGCCCGCACGCGGAAGGTGTGTGCGCCCTTGCTCAGAGCGCTGTAGACGGTGGGGCTGGAGCAGGTGATGTACGGCGCGCCGTCGAGGCTACAGGCGAAGCCGCCGATCCCCCGCTCGCCCGCGGTGGCGCTGAAGCTGAAGGTGGCGCTGGTCGCGGTCGTCGGGTCGCTCGGCCCGGCGGTGATCGTGGTGTCGGGCGGGTTGGCCGTGGTGATCGCCACGACCACGCTGCCGGTCACGCTGGTCACACGCCCGGCGAGGTCAGTGGCCCGCACGACCACCGCCAGCGTGCGGCCCTGGGGATCGGTGACGGGCACTGCGGTTCGCCATGTGCCGTTGCCGAAGGTTACATCGCTGAAGGGCGCCCCGTCCACGCTGATCTGCACCGCGGCCAGGCCCACACTGTCGCTCGCTGTGCCGTTGAAGCGCAGGATGTTGCTGCCTGGCCCGTAGCTGTCGTCCACGGTCAGCGGCGAGTCGTCCAGCGTGATGACCGGATCCTGAGTATCCAGGGTGAACTGCACAGGGAAGAGCGTGGTTTGCACACGGCCGGTCCAATCGGTGGCGCGGGCGACGAGGGTGTGTGGCCCTTCGCCGTTCGGTGTGACCGTCACCGTGCGCTGGTTGCGCCGCACGTTGTCGGCCTGGGCGAAGCTGGCCGTGTCCACCACCGTGCCATCGAGGCTGAGGGTCACTTCGCGTAGTGGTTGATCGGCCTCGGCAGCCACCTCAACGCTCACCGCCCCGCTCGACGCGACGTAGTCTCCGGAGGCGGGCGCCACAACCACGGCGACAGGCGGGCCGGCCGCAACCGCGGCCAGGTTCACCGCGGTGTTGACCGTGGTGCAGTTGCCGTTTACGTCGCAGGCCCGGGCCGTACGGGTGAACTGCCCGACCGACTCCCACAGGCTGTACGTGCGGGCCAGCCCGTCGCGGACGGTCAGGTCGGGGAAGAGGCCACGGATGATCGAGTCGTCGTCGAAGGAGCGGGTGGGCGGCGGCAGGTTCGTGCCGGGGCAACGGAAGCTCGCCTCGCTCAGGTAGCGGTCCTGGGCGCCGCAGACGTAGCGCACCGCGCTGCGGTAGCCGTTTGTGGCCTGGTCGAAGTGGGCCGCAGCCGAGGTTTGAGCCGTCAGCACCACCCGCGGCGCCAGACTGTCCACCACGCCGCGCCAGAGCTTGGGCGTGATGGCGCGGTTGCCGAGCATGTCGCTGCTCCGCATATCGAGCTGGAACTCGCCTTCGAGGCCGGCGGGCACGGGCAGGCTCCAGGTCGTACTGGTCGCACCGGCGCCGCGGCGGGCCAGAGCCACGGGATACCATTGCCGGTCGGCGGCGGCGAAGAGCGCCTGTACCTCGGCGAGCGTGAGAGCGTGGGTGACGATGGTCAGTTCATCCAGCGCGCCCTGAAGGAACAGCGGCGGCCCGCCCTGCACCTCGGTCTGCCCGCCGATCTGCAGGATGTCGGCGCTGGCGAAGCTGCCGCTGACGGCGCCGGTGTTGCGCAGCACGCCGTCCACGTAGAGGCGGGCCTGGCCGCTGGCGCGGTCCACCGTGCCGACGAGGAAGTGCCACTGGTTGTCGTTGAGCGCGGCCCCGCCGCTCACCCGCACCGTTGTCGTGCCGTTAGCGAGGTCGAAGGCGGCCACCCCGCCGACCAGGCCGAGCCGGTAGCTCTGCTGGCCGCGGCCCTTACGGACGATCACTGCGTCGGCCTGGCCGGTGCGGAGCCAGCCGGCCACACTGAAGCTCTCCTGAGCGTCGAAGTTCAGGCTGGCGGCGTCGTCCACGCGCAACGGCTGTACAGCGCCGTTGAAGTCGAGCGCCCGATCCACCCGGCCTGCTACTGTGGTCGCACAGGTCGGGGCCTGGTCGCAGACGCTGTTGTTGCCGAAGCCCGAAACGTCGCTGTAGAAGGCCACCCCGGCCGGCTCGTCGAAGGGCAAGCGCAGCACGGCGTCGGAGAGGGGCAGCACCTGGTTGATCGGGGCGAAGCTGGCCTCCAGACTATCAATACCCACCGGGCTGTTGACGTCGCTGATGACACCGCTGAGGGTCAGGGTACCGGTGATCACCGGGCGGGCGCTGTCCTGAGCACTCAGGGCGACGCGGGGAGCCATGGCGTCCAGGGTCAGATTGGCCTGGTTCGTAGTGGTGTTGCCGACGGCGTCGGCGGCCCGTAGCTCGACGATATGGCTGCCGGTCGGGTCGGCCAGATCGACGGGGAACAGGTAGTTCGCGCTCCACTGGCCGCCATTGAGCGCCACCGGCTGCCAGGTGTTGAGGGTGGCTGCGTCGGTGTTGCGGCGCACCCGCACCTGCACCGAGTCCAACACCAGGCCGCTGCCGGCGCGGATCTCGCCGTTGCCGCCGAAAAAGCCCACCTGCGGGTCGTCCACGAAGCCGCCGAGTTGCACGGCCCACTGGTTGCTGGCGGTGCGCGTGGGCACGAACGGCGTGGTCGGCACGTTGAGGAAGTTGATCCGGGGCGCGAAGCCGTCGGCGCGCACGGTGATGCCGGGGCCGGGGTTCTCGACATTGCCGGCGTTGTCGGTGGCCCTGGTCTGGACGACAAACAGGCCGTCGTCGATCACGAGCGGGAAGCTCCAGGCCTCGCGGCCGTCGGCGAGTTGCCAGGGGCCGTTGTTGACCCGTACCTCCACCCTGGCCACGCCGGAGTCGCTGTCGCTGGCCGTACCGCCGATGATCAGCGTGGTCGGCCGGCCCGGCTGGGCGCCCTGGACGTACTGGTCGTTCTGGAGCGAGGTGAGGGCCGAGGTGGGCAGGATGCCATCAACGGTCACGGGCAGGCTGCCATTGGCGGTGATCGTGCCGCCGTTGTTGGGCCGCTGTCCGGTAACCTGGCTGCTGATTGTGCGCGGGCCGGGGGCGGCGCTGCCGGCGACTGTGACCGGTGCGGCCTGGCTGACGCTCTGCGAGCCGCTGAACGTGGCCGGGTCGAAGGGCAGGGTGGCGTTGACGGTGGTGTCGCCGAGGCCGCCGGGCAGGTTCACGGCGAGCTGGCTGGGGCCGAGGGCCACCAGAGAGATGACGGTAGTGGTGTAGGTGAAGCTCTGGCCCAGGCCGACGATGCCGTCGGAGTCGCTGCTGCTGGTGAGCACGCTGATCAGTGGGGCGTTGGTGACATCAGGCGAGAAGGGGCGGTTCTGGCTGTCCACCCGGTTGGCCGGGTTGGGATCGCTCGCCAGTTGCCGCTCCACGGCGTCGCTGATACCGTCGTTGTCGGCGTCCGCGCTGAGGGGGTTCGCGGAGACGCGAACGGTCAGGGTGTTGGCGCCGTCGATCACTACGTCCCAGCCGCCTTCCCAGGTCGTGGTGGGCTGACAGGTGGTGGTGTCGTAGCGCCGGTGCCAGAACTCCTCGGCGTCGAGCACCCCGTCCTGGTCGCTGTCGCCGTTGCCCGGGTTGGTGCCGAACAGGGCCTCCTGGCCGTCGGTCAGACCGTCGTTGTCGGTATCGCAGCGGGCGGGGTTGAAAGCCGCACCACGCGAGCGGCGGTCGAACTCGTAGCCGTCGCTCAGGCCGTCGCCGTCGGTGTCGGGCCTGGTGTCGTCCGGGTCGAGGCCGGCCAGAGCCTGCCGGCGCACCCCGTCGCCGTCACTGTCGCCGATCGGCGTGAAGCGCGCATCCCAGCTCAGGCGCAGCCCGCCGTCAGCGCTGGCAACGGTGGCGAGAAAGTCGTCGAGAGTGGCGGGGAACACGTCGAAGACCAGGGGTTGGAGCGAGCTGGAGTTGCTGTCGGCCAGTTCGCGGGTGTAGCACACGCCGAGGATCAGCAGGCCCCAGCACTCGTAGGCGGGGATGGCATAGCCGAAGTTCAGGGTGAGCGGGAACGAACGGTTCAGGCCCGTGCTCAGGGTGAGGCCGCTGAGGGGCGGCGTGGTCTGGGCGGCCTGGCCGCGATACATCGGGCTCGCCAGGTACTTGCGGTCCTCGCGCACGTTCTGCCAGGCGGCGTTCATCTGGTTGCGCGCGACGCTGACCGTTTCCTCGTTCCCGCCGCTCAGGGTGTACCTGAACGTGCTGGTGCGCAGGTTGTCGGGCGAGAACAGCCACATGTAGGGATAGATCAGCACGCCGTCCTTGGGATCGGGGTCCCTGTGGACGATCGTGGTGGTGACCGCCATCGTCACGCTGAGCTGGTTGCCGGCGGAGTAGCCCCTGCCCGGGTCGGCGAGGCGAGCGTTGGGCGCGCCGGTGGTCAGCAGGTCGGCGCGGCTGGTGTCAACCATCGGGCTATAGTTGTAGAGCGAGAAGGCCAGACCCTTGATCGCGGCCGTGCCGAGGGTGAAGCAGGCGCCGCCCAGGCCGGGCACGGTGCGCAGGGCGTCCACACCCAGCTCGCAGATTGCGCCCAGGATTGCGTCGATCAGACCGATAATGCCGACCAGCAGCGCACCGATCAGGGTAGCTGCGAGCGCAAAGAGCAGCACGGCGTAGATCGTGGCCGCGATCGTCTCGGCCAGGGCGCGGTTGAACTCGGGGCTGAAGGCCGAGACCTTGTTGGCGACTATGCTGTAGATGAAAAAGCCCCAGGTGATCGCCACCCCGATCACCAGCCCGATCACCCCGGCCGCCTTGCACGATCCCGCCAGCTCGGTGCTGAGGGTGAAGGCCGCCGTCACGGAACGGCCGATGCTCTTAAAGGCATCGACGAAGTCCAGCAGCGTGAGCAGGGGTTTCACCACCGAGAAGTAGGTGATGATGCCAGTGACGACGGTCTTAAAGATGATCTTGACCGCCAGGTTGTCCACGAAGAAGTAAGAGATCAGGGTGCTCACAAGGGCCAGGGCAACCAGCACCACCCCGGCGGCCAGCAGCCCGGCGGCCACGCGCACCGTCGGGCTGCCGTAGCCGAGCACAGTGGCGAGTTGCTTTGCCGTCTTTACCGCATCCTGGACGGTGGTTTTGATATCCTTGAATAGCTTGCCAAGCGCCTTGAGCACCGTAATCTGGTTGACGAAGCGGGCAGTGATCGCGAAGCTGGCGATCTCCTTCACTACCAGGTTGCCGCCAGTCAGGATTATGCGCACCAGACCTGCGTACTGGGGGTCGTTCCTGGTGCCATACTTGTAGGCCACCAGCACATTGTTCTGCTGCACCACCCGGTTGAGGCCGGCAATCAACTGGGAGCTGTACAGGTTCATCAGCATCACCCGGCCGGCGCCGAGATCGCTGTCGGCCGGGTCGTCGCCCGGCAAGGGCTGGGTGGCCGGTGAGCGCCGCTCCAGTTCGTTCCACCAGCTCTCGGTGTCACAGGCGGACCAGGCGGGCGTGGCCCCGGCCGGCGCGCAGAAGGGCGTCCACTGGACACGGGCCGTCGTTAGCAGCGGCGTGGCCGGCTGGCCGGCTGGCTGAAAGTCCACGGTCAGGCTGCCGCCGGTGATCGCGACGGTCCCGTCGGCAGCGCGGCGTCCATCCAGGCCCACGGCCCGGGCGCGGTCCTCTTGCGCGAACAGCAGCAGCGGCTTGATACTGTTGTCGGTGGCCCAGCGCGGGTTGAACTGGCTGCTGAGGATGCGAGCCGTCTCGGTCATCGTGGTGGTGATCAGGGCCTGGTCGAAGGTCGGGTAGTCGTTGCGCTCAACCCGCAGGTAGTTGGGGATGGCCCAGCGCTCATCCTCGCTCACTGCAGCGTTACTAAGGCGGTCGAAGCGCCGCACAATCTCGCTGAGGTCCACGTCGCGCTGGCCGTTGTTGTCCTGGTCACGCCCGCTGAGGAAGGCGTTGTCGAGGCCAGCCGAGAGTGCGGTGAGGGCCGGTTCATCCTTCAAGTTCGGATCGACGGCCGGGTCCTCGTAGACCACGGCGACACTGGCGCCGTGGTCCTCCTTGACGTTGAGGCCGGTGAGCGTCCAGCTATCGTAGTAGGTCTGCACCACCTGGGCCTGGTTGCGGACATAGCCGTCGCTGCCGCAGCCCTGCTGGGCGGCGTTGGCGGCCGTGGGGTCGCAACGCACGTCGTTCAATACCTGTACCACCCAGGCCAGGCGTACCTCGTGGGGCGTGGCCCAGTTGCCGGTGGGCAGGTAGCGCATCCGCCCGCTGAAGGCCACGCGCTGGCCGGATTTCTCGTCGGTGACGACATTGAGCGGCAGGTAGGCAACCCTGGTCGCCCCGCCGGGGACGAAGTCGTTGACAGTGATGTTGTAGGGCGAAAGCTCGCTCTGGGGCGGCAGATTGCCGTCGGCGGCGTTGAAGCGAATCTCCAGCATGGGGATGAGCTTCATGTCGCCGAAGTACTCGTTCGGGCTGACCGCGCGGCCCTGGGCCCGAGCCACATCGGCGTAGGTGCCGCCGTCGATGTCGCGGATCTGGCCGGAGCTTTCCAGGGGCCAGTCCAGCACGTTGAGGGCGAACCAGAGCCGCTGCTGGTTGCTGGGGCGCAACTGGAACTCCACAAACGTCGGCCTGCCTGCGGCCAGGTTGTTCACCCGCAGGTTGAAGGGGTTGGCCTCACTGAAGGTCGGGTCGAGCGCGCTGAAGGGCGATAGATCCCTGGCATCGGGAACACTGTCGCCGTCGTTATCAAAGTCGAAGGCGTCGGGGACGCCGTCGCCGTCGGTGTCGTCGGGGATGCCATTGTTGTCGAGGTCGTACTCCAGCCCGTCGGCGATCCCGTCGCTGTTGCTGTCCACCTGGCGCGGGTTGAGGAACCAGCGCTGGCCGTTGAAGGTAACCCCCCTGGCCTCGATGTTGTCGGTGACACCATCTTCGTCGCTGTCGTTGAAGGCCGGGTCGGTGCCGACGCGCTCCTCCTGAAAGTCGGTCAGGCCGTCGCCGTCGCTGTCTACGCCGTTCTCGATGGGCAAAACACTGGGCTGGAACAGATCCGGAAGCGCGGCGTCCCCCCTCCTGGGAGCTGCGAGCGCCTCGGGGGTGGCCAGCGGGTCGGCGTGGGGATCGAACGGCGCTGATCGCTGAAGCTCGCGGAGTTGCGCCTGCTCGGCCCGCGCCTGCTCGCTGGCGGCGGCCTGGACGGCCTGGGCGTCGAGGAAGCTGCGGACGCGCATGCCCTGGAGCAACGGGCCAGCCAGCAGCGTAAGGATCAGGGTGAATGAGAGCGCCACGGCCAGCCACCGCGAGTGCCGGTAGCGGATCAGCGCCCCCATACAGGCCAGGGCTACCAGCAATACGAGTGCGACCGCTGGGTCGGGCACGGCGGCGGCGACGGCGGACAGGGCGCCGAGGGCCGGCGCCCGCCCGTAGGCCGCGAAGCTGGTATCGATCGTGGCGCTTACCTGCTCGCCGCCCTGCTCGGGGAAGTGCAGCGTCAGCAACTGGCGCAGCGGCAGCCCGTCCTGGCCGACCCACAACTCGCCGCTGCCGGTCAGTTCGCTGTAGGCGGCGGGCACGCCGGCCTGCATACCGGGCGGCAGCGTTTCACGAGCGCGCAGCGCCCGTTCGAGTTCGGCGCGCAGCGTGGCGGCGAGAGCGGGGCCGTCGATGCGGAAGCTAAGCCGCGTGAAGCTGATCCCGGCGCGGGTCTCGGGCGCGTGGGCCCGTACGTCGCGGGCCGCGCCCAGGTAGGCCATCAGGTCGCCACTCGGCGCGAAGCCGTCGGCCACACCGGGGCGCTCCTGCCAGGGATCGCTGCCGGTGCGGATGAAGGTCTTGCCGTCGGCCACCTGCAGGCCGAGGGCGTCCTCGGTTGCGAGCGCCGAGCCCTCGCTGGACCAGAGCCGCATCTCGGCCTGCCGGCGGTCCAGATCGACCTGGCCCTCAAGGTAGAGCCGGGTGCTCGTGCTGGAGCGGCCGACGTTGCTCACACTGCTGCTGGGGGTGGTCACCTGAAGCACGTCGCCGGAGAAGTGGTACGAGCCGGCCTCGCGGGTCCTGGCCAGGGCCGCCGCCACCTGATCCTGGTTGCGGGGCAGGGCGTGCAACGCCGGCAACAGCCACAGCGCGGCGAGGGCGAGTACGACCACCAGGATCGGCAGGACGATCGGCGCGCGTGGTCGGGCCAGGGGCGAGGCGGGGCGAGGTGGAGCGTCCGGGGTGTGGTGTACAGGCGTTGCCACAGGGATCCTCCCAGTTGAGCCCGATAGCGGGCAAGCACAGCGTGGGACCAGCGGACGAAAGACCGTGTTGGGCGGCCGGGGGTTAGACGAAGTCTAAGGGTGCAGCGTAAGGAGTTCGTACCAGCAGGGGCCGGCATTGGTAAAAATCCGGTAAAGCGGGCGAGGGACATCTACGGATGGGGCCGGGCGGACGGGGCCGGCCCGAGCCGCTGCGGCAGGGCCATGCTATACTTGGCCAATATTCCCAGGTGGCACACGCGAACTGCAACAGAGGAGTTGTGAGCGTGACTCGTCTTGCCGTGACCCTGCTCGGCGGTTTCGCCGTGGCCGTTGAGGGACGGGCGGTCAAGCGGTTCGAGAGTGACCGCGTGCGGGCGCTGCTGGCCTATCTGGCGCTGCCGCCGGGCCGCGCCCACAGCCGTGCCCACCTGGCCGATCTACTCTGGCCCGACCAGCCCGCCGCTGCTGCCAGGGCCAACCTCCGCAACACACTTTCCCGACTGCGCCACGCCCTCGACGACCGCGACCCCGGGCGGTCGCTGATCCTGGCCGACCAGCGCACGATCGCCCTGGCCGCCGGCCCCGAGGTGGTGTGCGACGCGGCGCAC
Organism: Chloroflexaceae bacterium; assembly: GCA_034432515.1. Classification (GTDB taxonomy): domain Bacteria; phylum Chloroflexota; class Chloroflexia; order Chloroflexales; family Chloroflexaceae; genus JACAEO01. Next base: position 16,992 of record DAOUBZ010000039.1, read on the forward strand.
TTCGTCGCCCTGGCCGACAGGTACGCGGCCCACGAGCACTGGCAACTTGAGACGTGTCGCACCTGTGCGCCCCAGCTCCACGAGGCCGCCGAGCTTTACCAGGGCGCGCTGCTCGGCGATCTGTCGCTGTCGCACAGCCCGCACTTCGAAGAGTGGTTGCTGGCCTGCCGGGCGCGCCTGGAGCAGCAGGCGCTGGAGGTGCTTGGGGCGCTTGCAAGGGCCGCCGAGGCCAGCGGCAACGCCACACAACTGCAGTTGTTCGCGCGCCGCCAACTGGCGATCGAACCGTGGCGCGAGCAGGCCCAGCGCCAGCTCATGCTTGGCCTGGCGCTGGGCGGGGAGCGGGGCGCAGCCCTGGCCCAGTACCGGCAGCTCCAGACGTTGCTGGCCCGCGATCTGCGGCTTGAGCCGGAGGCTGCGACGCGAGAACTCTACGAGCGCATTCGCACCGGCGCTCACCCTGGCGCCAGCAACGGATCCGCCACCCCCCGCTTGCGGCTGCCGGCGCCACTCACCCCGCTGGTCGGCCGCGAGAGCGACCTGGCTGCGCTGCGCGAGCGCCGCGACTGGCGGCTGCTCACCCTGACCGGCCTGGGCGGCATCGGCAAAACCCGGCTGGCGCTGGAACTGGCCCGCGGCGAACTGGCCGCGTTCAGCCACGGCGTGTACTTTGTGGATCTGGCCCCGATCGAGCGAGGCGACGCGGTTGTCGCGGCGATTGGCGCTGCGCTCGACCTCGTGCTGCATGGCGACCCCGAGGCCGCGCTGATCCATGCGCTCCGTGACAAGCAGTTGTTGCTGATCCTCGACAACTGCGAGCACTTGCTGGACGACCTCGGGATCGTCGCCACGATCCTGGAGGCCGCGCCCGGCGTGCAGATCCTGGCCACCTCGCGGGAGCGGCTGAACCTGCGGGGTGAACAGGTCTATCCCGTTGAGGGTCTCGTCTACCGCGCGGAGGGGGACGGGCCACAGGCTGCCGAGCTGCCGGCGGTGCGGCTGTTTGTGCAAAGCGCTCGTCGTGTCCTGCCCTCGTTCGCGCTGGATGAGGAACAGCAGGACGCGGTGCTGCGGATCTGCCGGCTGCTGGAGGGTATGCCCCTCGGGCTAGAATTGGCGGCAGCCAGGGCCGACGCGTTGAGCCCGGCTGAAATCGCGGCCGAACTGAGCCGCAGTAGCCGTTTCCTGGAGGCCGGCTGGCGCGACGCTCACCCGCATCAGCGCAGCCTCTACGCCACCTTCGACTGGTCGTGGCGGCTGCTTGGCAGCGACGAGCAGCAGGCGTTGTGCCGCCTGACCATCTTTCGGGGCGGCTGGACCCGTGAAGCCGCCGAGGAGGTCGTCGCGGTATCACACCAGCAACTGCTGCTGCTGCAGCAGAAATCGCTGCTCCGCCGCGACGCTGATGGCCGCTACCGCCTGCTGGAGCCGCTGCGGCAGCTTGCGGCCGAGCAACTGCCAGCCAACGTGGCCCACGCGGTGGCGGATCGCCATTGTGCCTACTACCTCGAACTGATGGCCGCACACGTCCGGCAGCTTGCGGACGAGCAGCCGCACCGGGCAATCGCCGCTATCCGGCGCGAGCTGGACAACGTGCGCCAGGCCTGGTTCTGGGCCGTGGCCAACCGGCGGGCCCGGTTGCTGGAGGCCAGCCTGTACGCCTTTAAGGAGTTTTACCTCTGGACGGGCCTGCTGGGCGAAGTTATCTACAACCTTGAGGCCGCGGCGGAGCAGTTGCGCGAGGCTGGGAACGAGCCCCACGTCGCCTCGGCCCGCTCGCGGATGTTGGGGCTTGTGGCGGGCCTCCTGCTTGCCCAGGGCCGCTACACCGAGGCGGCACAGCGGGCCGAGGAGGCCGTGGCCGCCAGCGTGCGCCTGGGCAGCCGCGAGGGCGAGGCCCACGCGCGGCTGGTGCTGGGGGTGATCCAGTTCGTGCAGGGCCAGGACGCGGGCTTTGACGAGCTGCAACGCGCGCTCGCGATCACCAGAGCAGCGCGGGATTGCGGCGTCCAGAGCGACCTGCGTGGCTACGACGAACTCCAGTGCTGTTACTGGCTGGCCTGGGTATGGCGCCGCCGCTGCGATTTCACTGCCGCACGGCACTGGGCGGCTGAGGGGCTGGCGGTGAGCAGGCGCCTCGGCCGGCAGCGCGGCGAGATCACCTGCCTGTACCTCATGGCGCTTGTCGCGCGTGATGCTGACGACGGTGCGGCATTGGAGCGCTGCGCCGAGGAACTTGCCGCGGCGGCCCGGGTGAGCAGCTACCCACGGGCCGAAGGATTGGCGATGCACATCGGCGGCGAGTTGCTGGCGCGCCAGGGGCGCTATACCGAGGCGCGCGCCAACCTGGAGCACGCCGCTGGGCTGCTTAAGGCGATTGGCGACGACGATCAGCTCGTCCTGGTGCTGGCCAGCCTGTGCCGGCTCGACACCAGTCTCGGCGCGACGTCGCGCGCCCTGGCCCAGCTCGACCAGCTCGACCGCCTGCATGCAGCGGGGATTGGGCGCCATTACAGCGCCGAGAGCGCGCTGACCCGCGGGCTGCTGGCTGTGCGCCGCGGTGCGTGGGACGAGGCGCTGGTGGCCGTCAGAAGCTGTGTGGCCCTGGCCGGCCAGAGCGGCGAGCGGCTGTGGGAGGCCCGGGGGCGCCTGCTGCTCGGGCGCGCTCTGGAGCACCTGGGCGACGCCGCTGCCGGGGCAGCCTATCAACAGGCGCTTGACCAGCTACGGCTGCTCGGTCAGCAGGGTCTCGCGGCAGATGCTCACGCCGGTCTGGCCCGGCTCAACTCCTCGTCGTCCATGTCGTTCAGCACGTAGCCGCGCGCCCCGGCCCGCATCGCCGCGAACACCGACTCGTCGTCGTCGAACATGGTCACGACCAGAATCCGGCTCTCTGGCCGCGACGCGAGGATCTGCCGGATGGCACTGATCCCATCGCCGCCCGGCATCTGGAGATCCATCAGGATGAGGTCGGGGTGCAGGTCGTCGGCTAACTGCACGGCCTCACGTCCCGACGTGGCCTCCCCGGCGAGGCGAAATTCGGGGTGGCTCGCCAGCAGTGCGCGCAAGCCCTTCCGGAACATCGGGTGGTCGTCAACGATCAGGATGCTGATTGCCGGGGTACTCATACGGCTGAGCTCCACGGGATCCGGGCTGCCACAGTGACACCTGCGCCGGGAGCGCTGTCGATCTGGAGGCTCCCGCCCAACTCCTCCGCCCGTTCGCGCATCCCGACGATGCCCACACCCTCACGGTGCCTGGCAGACAACCCAACGCCCTGATCCGACACGCGCAACTCCAGCACCGGAGCGACGATCGCCACTTCCAGGCTCCAATCGGACGCATGCGCATGACGGGCAACATTCAGCAGCGCTTCGGCAGCAATCCGGTACACCGCCACCTCAACCGCAGCGGGAAGTGGCGGCAGCGCCTCGGGCAGCGCTAACCGCAACGATTGCGGCTCGATCAGCCGGCTGAGGCTGCGCAGCGCGCCAACCAGCCCATGCTCGTCGATCAGCGCCTCCGCCCGGTCGGGCTCGCTATGAAGCATCCGGCGCGCCGCGCCAAGCTGGAGCCGCAGCGCGGCCAGGGTCGGGCCAGGCCCATCGTGCAGATCGCGGCGGATGCGCCGGCGCTCCTCCTCGCGGGCAGCCACAAGCTGCGTGCGCGAGGCCTGGAGCGCCTCGGAGAGTAAGGTGGCGTGGAGCGTGATACCGATCTGCCGCGCGAGGTCGTGCAGCAAATGTAGCTCGCTCGCGGAGAGCGTGGCGTGCGAGCGGCGAGCAGCTACCTCCAGGCTGCCGATGGTGGTCTCGCCATAGGCGAGGGGGATTCTTACGCGCTCGGCGCCTGCTGGCGGCTCGCCCACGGCAACGATCTCGCCGTCGGGCAGGCTGGTAATGGCTGCGTACGGCAGTTTGAGTGTGGCGGTGACCGTCGCGACCACCACGGGCACAAGCGCCCGGGGGAAAGGGCCGACTAGCAGTTCCGTCTGCACCCGCCTGAGGGCACCGTAGGGGTCAGCGGGCCAGCCGTGGATCAACTGGTCGATGCCACGGCGAACCCCGCGGTTGACGGGCCAGATACCGAGGCCGATGATCAGGAGCGCCGTAATGTTTAGCCACCACGGGACGGGGGCGCCAGGATCTGTGACCGTGGGGCTCACCAGGCTTCCGACAGCAAGCACAACGGTATAGCAGACCAACATGTATGTCAGGGGCAGGAAAATGTGGAGACTGACCGCGAGGAGCGCATCGTTCGTGAGGTGCGAGACGCCGCGTAGCCCCCGGCCCAGGTGGGCTGGGAGCCAGCGCGGCGTGTGCAGGCTGTCATCACCCTGACACATCGGTTCACCCCACACGGCTGGCTGTGGCGGCCACTCCGGGCTGCGGCCAGAGCAGCAGGGCGATCACCAGGATGCTCATGCCGAAAACTGAGCGCTGCTGCTCCGCGCGCATTTCGTGCAGACCCACCGTGCGCCCGGTGTCCTCTGGCTGCTGGCCTGGCGTGGAGGCAAACCCGTCGGTCTGCTACTGATGAAGGCCCACAGCGACTCACCGCTCTTCGTCGAGCAGCGCCGGGCCGGCACCCGGGAATGAGGGCTACAGGACGTTCAGCGGGCCGTGGTCATCACAGTGGTCGTCGTGGCAGTGGTGGAGACGGCCGTCGACCATCGAAATGGTCGCCGTGCGGTACCATAAGGATGGCCGCAGCCCTCGTGGCCGCACTGGCAGGCGATCGGAGTGCACCCATTGGGGTTGATCGCAGCACGCCGCCCCGACCGCCTGCTGCACAGGCCACAGGTGAATACGACAACAGGTGCAACTGCTTGCGCGATGCGGTACTATGGAGTTGACGATGGGATGGCCCGTTATCCAGGGGTACCTCTGCGACGGGCACACGTCAGAGCCGGCTAGCCGGCGACCCGGCGTGGACCGCCGTCGCTATGTGGAAGGGAGCAGACCATGGGTGTCTTCAGCCGCAAGACGAACCTCGAGCGAGGGATCGACCAGATGGAGCACAGCGCCGCTGCCGCTGTCGAGCAACTTGCCGAAACGATCCGCGAGCGGGTTGACAACGAGACCGGTGAGCAGATTGCGAAGACCCTCGCCCGCCTGGCTGAGCGCGTGGACGCGATGGACCTGGCCGACCAGGTCAAGCGGAGCCGTAAGCAGGTGCAGAAGGCTGCCAAGCGCGTGAGCAAGCAGGTGGAGCAGGGCAGCCATCAACTGGCCGCCATGGGCGCCAAATCGGTCCCCGAGGAGCCGACGGAGTGGATCATGCCCTCGCTGGTCGGCTTTCTGCTCGGGGTGGGCACGGGCTTCTTCCTGGGCCGCTTCTTCACCGAGCGGCGCGAGGAGGAGCGGCATTAGGTGACGCGAGGTCGCGAGGAGGCGGTGACGCGAGGAGGTGGTGACGCGAGGTCGCGAGGAGGTGGTGACGCGAGGAGGCGGTGACGCGAGGCCGCGAGGAGGTGGTGACGCAGGCACGACGCCTCGTCGCCTCCTCGCGCCCTCGCCTCGTCGCCTCGCCGTCTCGTCGCCTCGTCGCGTCACCGTCGCCTCGTCGCCTCCTTGTGCTATGGCGACACCACCCGACCGATGCTGACTCGATGCCACGCCACGGGCGGCGAAGCGCGGCGCATCCGCTTCGCCGCCGCCGTGTTTGCGGGGCAAGGCGGGGGCCATGCCCTGAGGAGCAAGCTATGTTCCCTGAGGTGACGATCGCTGGCGCACCGTACGCGCGGGGGCACGCCTATGGCGCGGCAACCGCGCCCCTGATCCGCCACAGCATTGCCAGTTATGCCCGGCTCTTCGCCGCGCGGCGTGGCCTCGACTGGGCCGCCTGCCAGGCCGAAGCAGAGCGCTTCATCCCGCTGCTGAGCGAGCTCGCCCCGGAGCTGCTGGAGGAGATGCGCGGCATCGCTGCTGGCGCTGGCTATCCGCTGGCTGCGATCGTCGCGCTCAATGTACGCACCGAACTGCTGGCCGGCATCTCCGCGGGCACCTACCATCCCGCGGGGCCCGCCGCCCGCGCCCGCAACCGGGCCGCCGGTGTACCCGAGCATCCCGCGGAGCCAGGCGAGCGCGATCCGGTGGCCTGGAGCGCGCCAGCCGTTGATGACGGCGAGTGCACCACGGTCGCCGCCACCGGCCCGGCCACGGCGGGGGGCGCCAGCTTGCTGGCGCAGACCTGGGATTGGCAGGGCGACCAGCGGGCCGCCTGCATTATGCTGCGCGTGCGGGCCCCCGACGGGCCCGAGCTCCTGACGATGACCGAGGCGGGCATGCTTGCCAAGTGTGGCCTGAACCAGGCCGGGATCGCCGTGGCGCTCAATCTGCTGCGCTCGCGCGAGGATGGCCGCAGCGTGGGCATGCCTGTCCACGTGCTGCTGCGCAAGCTGCTGCAGGCACAGAGTTTCGCCGAGGCGCGCGCGCTGGCCGACCTGGCGCCACCAGGCGCCTCGTCGTGCATCACGCTGGCCAGTGTCACCGGCGAACTGGTCAGCCTGGAGATCACACCCGGGGGCATTGCCGAGGTGCACCCGGAGGCGGGCCTGCTGGCGCACGCCAACCACTGTGTCGATGCGTCCACCATGGCGGGCGAGTGTCCACTGGAGCCCACCTCCACCTCGCGTGAGCGGCACGGCCGGGCCTGGGAGTTGCTGCGCGCCGGCGCAGGGCAGCTCGATGTGGCGGCTTTGCAGGCGGTGCTCAGCGACCACGGGGGTGAGCCGCGCTGCATCTGCCGCCACCCCGATCCGCGGGTGCCACGCCTCGACCGGGGGGAGAGCATCTGTGGCCTGGTGATGGAACTGGGCCCACGGGTCATACACGTTGCCCCCGCTGTACCGTGTACGGTGCCCTTTACGGCAGTAGCCTTGTAGGGAGGCGTGGACCGGAGGGCGCGTAGGGACGCCCGCGGTGTCACGCCCACGCCGGAGGGGCGGCCACGTTGGGCCGCCCGTAACGGGGCGCGATGCTACTGCGCGGCCGTTGCCGGGCGCCTGGCGGAGCGATGGAGCACCGGTTGTGCCCAGGGGATGCCGGTAGCGCCGCAGGGATGCCGGCCGGCGTCCGGCTGCCAGCGCCGGGGTCGCCAGGCGGCCTACTGCTGCGCGGCCTGAGGCTTACAGCACGGCCGCGATCGCCCGGCACGGGCGTGGGCTTTGGGGTTTCCAAAGGGACGGAGCCACGTTGGCCGGGGGTGCCGGGGGCCGGGCAGGCC
>DAOUBZ010000040.1:0-31042 GCA_034432515.1 Chloroflexaceae bacterium
GGCCAGGGCCGCCAGATAGAGGGCGCGCGGCGCCGCGCCCCCACCGTGCAGCGCCACGGCGCCGAGCACCACGCCCACCTCGCGCGTTTCCCCCGCCGGGGTGAAGGGGGGCGCCGTGAGCCGCAGCGTGACCCGCTCGCCGGGCTGCGCGGGCGCGAGCAGTTGGTAGCGGCGCAGCTCCGGCCCGAGGCTCAGGCGTACGTCGACGATACCGCCCAGTTCTGCCGTGACCGCTTGCCTGGCGCCGGCCGAGAGTTGTAGCTCCAGCCGCAGTGGCCCGCCCGGATTGGGCAACGCGAAGTGCGCCTGGCCAGTGGTCCAGCGATAGGGGGTTCCGTCTTCGGCGGCGCGCTCGAGGGCGTGGAGCCCGGTGGCCACCGGCGGGTGCGCGGGCGAGTAGTGGGCTGCCCGTGGACCGCTGGCGAGCGCGAAGAGCAGCAAGCCCACACCCAGCAGCAGCGCGACCAGCGCGCCGCCGTCGGTGAGCAGCGCGCTAACGCGCGTACTCAAGGCGGGCCTCGCGCAGTGCGATGCTCAGCAGGCGGGAGCTATTGGCGATCGCCTCCGGGTCGGCGGGCGCGTGCAGGGCCAGCCGGTGCTCACCCGGGAGAAGCCAGAAGTGGAAGCGGGTGCGGGTTGGCCCCAGCCCGACCGGCCAGCGACCGGCCGGCGCGCCATCGAGGCTGAAGCTGACCGTGCGGGGCACACGGTAGCTGTGGGCGGTGAGCGTCAGGCTCATACGACGCGGCTGCACGCCAGGGTTGATCAGCGTGATCGTGCCCTCCGGCCCCATCCAGCGCCACGTCTGCTGCCCGTCATCCTCAGGGCGTTGCCAGCCATCGCCACTCAGCGCAGCGATCGGCTGCGGGTCGAGAACCGGGAGCTGGTAATGGCTGCGGGCGCCATCATCGAAGACCGGGGCCAGCCCCGGCAGCGCCTGGGCCAGCGCCGCCTGGACCTGCGGCACCCGCGCGGGTTCAATCTGATCCCAGCGCACCACCACGTCGCGCACCCCGTAGAAGCTAAGCGCGGCCAGGGGGCCATCGGAGCCGGCCAGGAAGGGATCGGCGGGCTCGGGGCGCATGCGCCAGAGCGGGCGCACCGCAGGCGCCTCCCGTGGCCACGGGTAGCGAGGCGGGCGCGCCAGGTAGCCGCCGGGGATGGGGCGCCCGTGGATCAGCTGGGCGCGCTGCGGCTCGACGTACTTGTAGGCTGCCGGCGGCACATCCAGCACCACGCCGCTGCCGCCGGCCAGGCGCTGATTGAGCGGATGGGTATCGGCCGGCAGGCGTGGCCATGGCCCCACGGCCAGCTCGAAGGCGATGAGCGCCAGGGGCAGCGCGACGAGCCAGGGGCGACCGCGCCGCTGCGCTACCGTGCCGAGGGCGCGCAGGCCCAGGGCAACCGGTGGGATCAGCGCGATCGTGCTCACCGCGGTGAACAGGGCCGGGCGCCGGCCCAGACTGAGGCCCGGCAGCCGGTCGAGCAGCGCATAGGGCAGGGGCAGCCCGCTCTGCCAGGGGCCAACCTGCAGCCGGGGGCCAAGGGCCAGGAGCAGCGCGGCGCCAGCCAGGACCAGCCAGCGCCAGGCGGCTCGTGGGCTGCGCAGCGCGCCCAGCGCGGCCAGGGCCAGCGTACCGTGGCCCAGGGCCACGTTCCAGTCGCCACTGAAGTCGTGCCAGGCCAGCCGCACCGTCGTGAAGAGCCACGGCCCCCAGAGAGGGTGCAGGTAGCTCGGCAGCCAGAAATCGAGCAGGTTCGCCGAGCGTTGCAGCACCTCGTCGTCGGCAAACTGGTACACCGCATCGGGCGCGGTGATCGCCAGGGTGAGCGCCGGGGCGAGCACGGGCAGCAGCAGCAGGCCGCCCACCAGCAGGCTGAGCGCCGTCTGGCCGAACACCTGCCTGGTGGCGAGCCTCGTCTCCGGGCGGCCAATCGCCCAGAGCAGCGCGAAGCCCAGGCTGTAGAGGCCCATGAACAGCAGGTAGTACCAGCTGGACAGCCCGGTGAGGGCCAGGAGCAGGCCGGCGGCCAGGGTGTCGCGTCGGCGCCCGTCCTCGACGGCGCGCAGCAGGAACAACGCGTAGGCGGCTGGCCAGTGGAGGCTGGCCAGTTCGAGCTGCCCGTCCCAGATCCGGGTCAGGTGGAAGGGCGAGATGGTGAAGAGCAGTCCGGCGACAAAGGCCGCCCACGGCGTCTTGCAGACGCGCAGCGCCAGGGCGTAGCCGGCCAGCCCACTCAGCACCAGGCTGAGCAGCATGGCCGCATTGTAGGCTGCCACCGGCCCCCAGAGAGCGGTGACCGGGAGCACCAGCAGGGCATTACTGAGCCCCAGGGGCTGCAGGTAGAGGCTGACCCCGTCGGGAACGAAGAGCAGATCGGTGACGAAGGGGTTCTGGCCGCTGGCAAGGGCGCGCTGAACCCACCAGAGGCCCCAGACATTCTGCCAGCCGTCCACCTCGGCCACTGGCCCGCCGGGAATAGCGGCGCCAAACACCGGCAGCGTGGGCGCCAGCAGGAGCAGCGCGACGGCGCTGTAGCCGGCCAGGGCGATTAGCCAGCGCGGCAGCCGCGCCGCGTTAACAAGCCCGGCGTCCTGCACCATCGCTTGCTATCGTCCCTCGCGCTGGGGGAAGAGCCGGTCGGCGATCTGCACCAGTGGGCCGAGCGTGCCTGGCACCGAGTGGCCAGCGCGCGCGGCACTCTCCGGCGCGCCCGCGGCGGAGACAGCAGCGGGGGCGATCGCGCGCACGGCCTCGGCCAGTGCCTCGCCCCGGGCCGTCGCCGATTGGGCCGCCTCCTGGGCCCGGGTCGCCCGCTCCTCGGCCTCATCGACCCGCCGGCGCTGGACCTCGCGGCCGAAGAGGAAGCCAGCTGCAGCAAAGGCAAGTGCCTCGACGCCACGGTAGAGGTAGAGCGCGCGCGACCAGGTCGTCTCGCTCTGCTCAGTCGTTTTGCTCAGCATGGTGATGGTGAGCCAGCCGAAGAACAACAGGGCGATGGCGGCGATCAGCAGCACGATGGCGTCGCGCCAGGGATGTGCGGGCTGGGCCGCTGGTCCGTTGGGGGTCGGGTTCTCGCTCACGCGGGCCCTCCGGGTGGGTGCAACAGTCGCGTCGCACGTCGCTTGCAATAGGCCTATAATACCGCACTACGGTTGTTACGGTGCGCCTGCCCGGCGCATCAAACAGCCAGGCGCCCTGAACACAGGCTGACGAGGACAACGATGTCGTACGATGTGCTGGTGGTCTCGGCCCACCCTGATGACGCCGAGGTACAGATGGGCGGGACGATTGCGAAGCTGGTTGAGGAGGGATTGCGGGTGTTGCTGGTGGACCTGTGCGATGGCGAACCCAGCGATTATGCTGCGCCGGGGGTGCGGGCGGCCCAGGCACGGCGTGCTGCGGCCATCCTCGGCGTCGAGCGGCTCTTCCTCGATGGCCAGGATCGGCTGCTCAGCGATACGCTGGCGCTGCGCTTGCAGGTCGCGCGCCTGATCCGCACCCACCGGCCGCAGATGGTCTTCGGCACCACCGATGCGTGCGTGCACCCCGACCACGCCGCCGTAGGCGCGCTGATCAGCGCCGCGGTCTTCTACGCGCGGCTGGATCACTGGGAGCAGGTGCCTGGTGGCCAGGCGCTGGCCGAGAGCGAGCCCTGGAACGTCGAGCGGCTGTTCTTCCCGCACTGCAAGATGGAGCCGCCCTGGGGCCGCGATTTCGCCTTTGCCGTCGATGTGAGCGAAACCTACCCGCGCAAGCGCGCGGCGCTCGCCGAGTATGGTTCGATCTTTCGGGTGGAGGAGGGCGACCGCCTGCTAACGCTCTACGAGGCGGAGGATGCCTACCTGGGCCGGCTGTTCGGCGTGGCCTACGCCGAGGCGTTCAAGAGCCAGAGCCCGCTGCTGGTCGAAAGCCCGACGGTCTTTCTGCCGGCGCTGCACGGCTGATTCCCGTTAGAAGAGGATAGGAGTATCTATGGCGTCGGTCTCGCGTCCTGGAACGTTCCGCAAGCGTCACTACCGTAGCCTGGCCCAGCTGCTGGCTGATCTGCGCGCGTTGTTCGCGCTGCGTGGCGGCGGATCGGTGCGCGCCGCAACCCGCGAGCGGCTCATGCTGACGGTCACTGCGGTCAATCGCTGCCGCTACTGCGCCGCCTTCCACAGCCAGGTCGCGCAGCTCAGCGGCCTGAGCGCCGACGAGGTGGCGCAGCTGCTCGGCGGGGTCACCAGCCTGGCGCCGGCGGGCGAGATCCCGGCGCTGGTCTACGCCCGCCAGTGGGCCGAGGCGGGCGGCAACCCCCCGGCGGAGCTGCAGGCCCAGTTGGCAGCGATCTACGGTGCGGCGCAGGCGCGTGCCATCGAACGTGTGCTGCGCATCATCTGGATCGGCAACCTGCTTGGCAACAGCTGGGATGCGCTGCTCTTCCGTCTCTCGGCTGGCCGGCTGGGCCAGGGTCGTGGAGTAAGTAGCCAATGATCGATCACTTCGACCTGCTCGCCCCGCTCTACGACCTGGTGATCGGCCCGCCCGACCCGGCGCAGCTGCGCAGATTGCTGGACATCCCGCCCGGGGGCCGGGTGCTCGACGCTGGCGGCGGCACCGGGCGCGTGGCGGCGCAACTGCGCGCGCTGGCGGGCGAGGTGGTGCTCCTCGATCGCTCGCTGCCCATGCTGCGCCAGGCCCGGGCGAAGGGGCTGGACCCGCTGGCGGGCGACGTAACGCGCCTGCCCTTCCCCGATGCGGCATTCGACCGGGTTGTGGTGGTTGACGCGCTACACCACTTTGTCGCTCCCCAGGCGGCGATCGGCGAGTTGCTGCGTGTGCTCCGCCCGGGCGGTCGGCTGGTGATCGAAGAGCCAGACATCCGCCTGGGGGTGGTGAAGCTCGTCGCGCTGGCCGAGCGGCTGGCGCTGATGGGCAGCACCTTCTTCGCGCCTGCCGAGATCATCGCCATGATCGGCGCATACGGTGTGCCGGCCTACGCCGAGGCCGACGATCGCTTCGCGGCCTGGGTGGTGGCCGCCAAGGAGTAGCGCCGCCCCGGCGGCCGTGGGGCGCGGCGCTCGCGGGGCGGACAGAGCCTCTGGGCGAATCTGCGAGGATAGGGTGTGGGGACGTCCTGGAGGTCCGCACCCCCTTCTCTCAGGTGGATCATCGTCAACGGTGAGGCGCCCGCCACCGTCTTCGCCGACGTGAACCAGGAGTTGAGCACCGCCGCCGGGCCCATCCTGGAGGATCTCAAGGCCGTCGAAGGGTAAGACGCCATTAATGCACGGCGCCCCGGAGGGCCGACCCATTCAGACGTTGTGACAGGCCACCTGCTGCGCACCCACCAGGCGGAACTCGGGCGCCTCGCGACGGCAGCGCTCCGTCGCCAGGGGACAGCGCGGGTGAAAGCGGCAGCCCGCGGGGATATTCATCGGGCTGGGCAGCTCGGACTCCAGGGGAGGCACCGACCCACGGCGGGTCGGATCAGGCACCGGTATGGCGCTCAGCAATGAACGGGTATACGGGTGCTGCGCCTCGTGATAGATGGCCTGGCTCGGGCCGACCTCAACAATCTTGCCGAGATACATCACCGCGATGTTGTCGCTGACATACTGGACCACGCTCAAGTCGTGCGAGATGAAGATCATCGTCAGGGCCAGGTCGCGCTGGAGATCCTGGAGCAGGTTGATCACCTGTGCCTGGATCGAGACATCCAGCGCCGAGACTGGCTCGTCGGCGACGATCAGCTGGGGAGCGCAGGCGAGAGCACGGGCGATACTGATGCGCTGACGCTGCCCGCCGCTGAACTCGTGCGGATAGCGGTCAGCATGGCTCCGATCGAGCCCCACACGCTGAAGCAGCTCATATGCCCGTGCCCGGCGCTCGGCCGCAGTACCAATCCGGTGGATCTCCAGCGGGTCGCTGACAATGCGCTCGACAGTCTTGCGCGGGTTGAGCGAGGCAAAAGGGTCCTGGAAGACGATCTGCATGCGCTGGCGCACCGCCTTGAGGCGCGCACCGCGTAGCCTGGTGATGTCCTGGCCATCGAACAGAATGCGCCCGGCCGTCGGGTCGAGCAGACGCATAATCATGCGCACGGTCGTACTCTTGCCGCAGCCGCTCTCGCCCACCAGCCCCAGGGTCTCGCCCGGGCGCACGGCCAGGTCGATCCCATCGACGGCGCGCAGGATGCGGCGTTGGGCGCTGAACCGCGAGCCCACCGGGTAGTGTTTGACAAGGCCCTGGATCTCAAGCAGCGGGCTCATGCGCGACCTCTGTGCGGAGCAAGCAGCGGACCTGACGCCCTCCGCCGATATGGATCAGGTCCGGCGCCTGGTGCCGGCAGCGTTCTTCGGCCAGGTGGCAGCGGGGCGCGAAGGGACAACCAGCGGCAATCTCGCCCGGGCGTGGCGGCTGGCCGGGGATGGGCCGAAGCGGCTCGCCGCGCCGCCGGCCGTGCGGGGTCGAGCGCAACAGCCCGATCGTGTAGGGATGTTGCGGGTCGGCGAAGACATCGGCGGTGCGGCCCTGTTCCACCACCTGGCCGGCATACATTACTGCCACCCGGTCGCAGAGCTGAGCCACCACCCCCAGATCGTGGGTAATCAGCAGGACGGCGGTGCTGGTGCGCTGGCGGGTTTCACTGATCAGATTGAGGATCTGGGCCTGGATCGTCACATCGAGCGCCGTGGTCGGCTCGTCGGCGATCAGCAGATCGGGCGTGCACGACATGCCCATCGCAATGACGACCCGCTGGCGCTGCCCGCCGGAGAGCTGGTGAGGATAGTCATGCACACGGCGCTCGGCATCGGGCAGATGCACTGCCTGGAGCAACTCGACCGCCTTCGCGCCAGCCGCGCGCCGGCTGAGGCGCAGATGATAGCGCAGGGCTTCGCCGATCTGGGCACCGACCCGCATCAGCGGGTTGAGCGAGGTCATTGGATCCTGAAAAATCATGGCGATGCGGTCGCCACGGAGCTTCTCCATCTCGGCCTCGCGCAGGTCGAGCACGTTCTGGCCACGAAACCGTACCTCACCCGCGACGATCCGCCCGCTGGTGAGCCTGAGGATCGAAAAGGCCAGGGCCGACTTGCCGCTGCCACTCTCACCGACGATACCAACAATCTCGCCCGGGTAGATGTCAAGATCCACGCCATCAACGGCGCGCACCACGCCAGCCGCGCTCTGAAACTGGGTCTTGAGGCCACGAACGCGCAGGATGGGCTCGGGCGTCATGTTAGCGCCCCCCTTCGCGCAAGCGGGGATCGAGGGCATCGCGCAGACCATCGCCGAGCGAGTTGAATGCGAAGACCAGCAACACGATCGCGATGCCCGGCATCATGATGGCGTGAGGCGCCACCAGAATGAAGCGCCGGCCATCAGCGAGCATGCTGCCCCAGTCCGAGGTGGGCGGCTGGGCGCCGAGGCCCACAAAGCTCAGCCCTGCGGTTTCGGTCACCATCCAGCCGATGTTCAGCGAGACGAGCACCATGATCGGAGCGATAATATTCGGCAGAATGTCCAGGGCGATGATCCGCAGATGACTGGCCCCGGCGGCCCGTGCGGCATCGATATACTCCATCGATTTGACTGACAACACCGCGCTGCGCACGTTGCGCGCGTAGAACGAGATGTTCACGATTGCGATGGCGATCATAGCGTTGATCAGGCCGGGTCCGAGGGCGGAGACAAGCGCAATCGCCAACAGCACATAGGGGAAGGCCAGCAGCACGTCGATCAGGCGCATGAACACGTTATCGACAAGGCCACCGAAATAGCCGGCGATCATACCGATCAGGGTGCCGATCGAGAGGGCGATGCTGGCTGCCACCACCGCAACGAGCAGTGACACCCGGGCGCCCCAGATCAGCCGACTGAGAATATCACGCCCGAGCTGGTCGGTACCGAGGACGGCGCCCGGCGACCCCGGAGGCTTGAGACGGGCGGTGGTGTTGATGGCATTCGGGTCAGCCAGTGGGAGCACCGGCGCCAGCAGGGCCAGCACGGTCACGACGACGATCACCGCGAGGCCGAGCATCGCCATACGGTTGCGCGCGAGTCGGGCGAGCGGCATATCGGCCGCGCGCCGCCCGGCGTAGGTGCCGGTAACCTGATTTGTGACAGCGGTTGGTGACGAGATCTCTGACATCGTTCCTCCCGGGTCTCAGGTGACCCGGATGCGGGGATCGGCCGCGGCATGGAGCAGATCGGTAAGCAGGTTGATCAGGACATAGCTGATGGCGATCACCAGCACCCCGCCCTGGACAATCGGGAAGTCACGCTTGAGGATGGCCTCGACCATAAGGCTGCCAATCCCCGGCCAGGCAAAGACCGTCTCGACATAGACGGCACCGGCGAGCAAGATCCCGGCCTCCAGGCCGAGCAAGGTGATCAAGGCCACCAGGGTGTTGCCGAAGGCGTGGTCGATGATCACCCTGGCCCGTGGAACGCCCTTAGCCCGCGCCGTGAGCACAAACTCCTGGCCGAGCACCTCGAGCATCTGCGAGCGGGTGAAGCGCGCGATGACCGCCATCGGTACAAGGGCCAGCGTGGTGGCAGGCATGATCAGGTGAACGAGCAGTTTGCCCCAACTCGGTGCGCCCTGGGGCGGGTACATACCTGAGGCCGGCAGCCAGCGCAGGTTCACCGCAAACACAACGATGCCGATCATGCCGACCCAGAAGGCGGGCATGCTTACGGCCAGCATCGCGAACCCGGCGACGATCCGGTCGATCAGCTTGTTGTGATTCACCGCCGAGATGATACCTAGCAGCAGACCGAGGCTGAACGCGATGATCGCCGCGGCGACGGCGAGAATGAGCGTGGCCTGGAAGCGACTGAGCAACTCGGGCAGCACCGGGCGGTTAAGCTGGATGCTCCGGCCCAGGTCACCCTGGAGGGCACGGCCCACCCAGCGCACATACTGCACCGGTAGCGGGTCGATGAGGCCAAGCTCGGTGCGCAGGCGCTCGATATCGCCAGGCCTGGCCGTCGGCCCGAGCATAATCTGCACCGGGTCACCCGGGGTCAGATGCAATACCATGAAGACCAGGATCGAGACCCCGAAGAGCACGATCACCGCCGAGAGCAGGCGTTGTGTGATGTAGCGACGCATAGCACTGGTCTCCTGCAGACCGCATCAGGGTGGGCCGGGCGAGGCGCTCCCACCGGCCCAGCTTCTCGTGGGGTACGTGTTCAGCGTTGGGGTAACCCCGCAAACCTGGGAGCAAGGGCGTCCCGCCCTCGTCGGTGTTCGCGGGCAAGCTGCCCTCGCTCCCTTGAGAAGTGTGAACACGTACTCCACGGGCGTGCAGTTAGCCGACCGTCACATCAACGTAGCGCTGCTCGAAGCTCGGGTGCAGCACGAAACCCTTGATGGTCTTTGCCATCGCTGCCGTCTGGATCTGGCTGTCGAAGTAGAGGTTCGGCAACTCGTCGGCGACGATCCGCTGCAGTTCATGATAGATCGCCGTGCGCTTGACCGGGTCGCGCTCGGCGAGGCCGGTGTCAAGCAACTCGTCCACGCGCGGGTTGGCATAGTAGCTGGCGTTAAAGCCCTTGTTCGTCGGCCAGTTCTTCGAGTGGAGGGTGGCCTGGGGCACAACACCAGGGTCGGCACCATAGAACCAGGACATCTGGGCCAGGTGGTAGCCACCGGCATCGAGCCCGGCGTTGTAGACATTCAGGTAGGCACCCCACTCCAGCACGGTAATCTCAGCCTCGATACCCACCTTCGCCAGGTCGGCCTGAATGGCCTCGCCCATCACCTTGGGTGACTGCATGCCCGAGCCCGACTCGGTGACCAGGAACTTGATCCTGGTGCCCGGAGCGATGCCGGCCTCGGCCAGCAGGGCCTTGGCCTTCTCCGGGTCGTACTCGTACCTGGTCACATCGGGTGTGTAGTAGGGAACGAAGGCCTCCGGAATGCAGCTGTGTAGTGGCGTGCCGGTGTTCTTCAGCAGGTCGGTAATGATCGCCTGGCGATTGATTGCGTATGCTACCGCCTTACGGACCTTGATATCGTTAAAAGGCGCCGACTTCATATTGAAGTTGAGGAACCATGCGTGCGGGCCGGGCAGTTCGGCGTAGACCAGGTCGGGGTTCTGCTTGATCTGCTCGATATTGTCGGGAGGCAGGTCGGTCACAAGCTGGACGCCACCGGACAGCAACTCCGTGATGCGAGTCTGCTCATCGACGATCGGGCGATAGATAAGCTCGCTGAGCCTGGCCTTGTTGCCCCAGTAGTCGTCGAAGCGCTCAAGCGTCATCTTGACGGACTTATCCCAGGACTTGAGCTTGAAGGGGCCTGAGCCGACGCCCACCTCAGAGAAGCCAGCCCGCTCCTTCTTCACCGCGGTGGGGCTGACGATACCACCGATGGTGACTGCCAGATTGGTGATGAAGGGGGTGAAGGCCTCCTTCAGGGTGAAGGCAACCGTGCTCTCGTCGACTTTTTCGATCTTGTCGACCGAGCCATAGTACCAGCTTGCAAAGGGGAAGGGGCCGGTGTCAGCCTCAGGGTGATTGGGGTCGATCTGGCGCTGAAAGCTGTAGATCACCGCATCAGCGTCAAGCGGTGTGCCGTCGTGGAAGGTGATGCCCTGGCGGATCTTTAAGGTGTAGGTCAGGTTGTCGTCGCTGACGGTGTAGCTCTCCGCCACGAGTGGCTCCACCTCAAAGCTGCCTTGCTTAAACTTGACCAGGGTCTCAAAGACGTTCGGGTGGACGCGCGCGATGGTGTTATTGTCCGTCGGCTGGGCCGGGTCCATCGAGGTGGGCTCGGCGACCAGGCCAACAACGATGCTCGCGGCCACGACCGTGGTGGGCGCGCTGGTCGCGCCCCCTGCCGCGCCTGTGGCGGCAGGTGCACTCGTCGGTGCTATGGATGGCGCGGCAGGGGGCGCGCATGCCGCCAGGAGACTGCCGAACGTGCCACTCAACGCCGTGAAAGTGGCCAGCCGCAGCATTTCGCGCCGACTGATCATCAGCCGCGCCAGCTCCGTACCCACCGCTGCCGGGTCGCTAGGATTGGGGGTGTCTGCCATAATCGATGGCTCCCTCTTGCTTCAATAAGGGTACGACGAGACGGTACAGGGACCAGCAAGCGTCGCTGGTCGCCAGCCGCATTGCACGGTCGCAGTCATTGCGCCAGACAATTCACGCTGCTGTGCACAGGCAGGGATTGCCCATAACTGTATCGGCCAGCCGTTAAAGGAGCGTTAACAGAAGATGAGCAGGCCGGGCATGCGCTCGGCCCGCCTACCCGGCGGGCTAGCGCTGGCGCAGCCGGCGCGCGCGCAGGTAGTCAAGTACCTGGCGGTCGATCCAGGGTCCACTCTGCGAACGGCGCTGGAGTTGCTCGTCGGCGAGGAGCCGGGCCAGACCATCGCCCGTGGCCTCGTCATAGGACGCACTGATCGGAGCGCGCAGGTAGCCGAAGGCATGCAGCATCGTTTGCAACTCATAGGCGAGAGCGCCATCAATCGGTAGCAGGTCATCGGGCGCCGATGGGGCCGTATGCAGCCGGTACAGCGCGAAGAGGCGACGAAGCTCATCGGCAGGCTGGAGGTGATCGTCGACGCGCAGATCGACCGCCGGTAGGCCCGTAGAGCCGTGATCGACCCGCAGCACGGCCGAGCGTGGCCAGCGGCGCGCACCCTCGACACACTGTCCCGCCTCCAGGGCCTGCATCAGGCGCTCACCAAGGTCGCCGCTGGACTGGGCAAATGCCGTTGCCATTGCAGCCAGCGTCGCCCCACTCCCCTGAAGCACGCCCTGGCAGACAAAGCCTGGCCCGACCAGCGATCCTGACCATGGAGGGCAGGCGGCGCCACTATGGACCGCACTGCGCCCGGTGCAGTCAATCACGGCTACCTGGCGCAGATCCGCCTGGAGATCTTCATGCAGCGCTGCCGCCAGCGCACTCTCTGGGGGCTGGCCCTCGCCAAGCTGGCGCAGAGCCACCCAGACTGGGCGTACGTCCACCTGGCCCTGCACGACGACCGCACCCGCACCAGGCCACAGACAGACGGCTGTGGCGCCCAGCGCAAACAGCCGTGACTGTGCGGCGAAGCCAACTGCCCCGGTGCGAGCGTCGCAGGCCAGGATCGCAAAGGAGGCAAGCGGCACACGCGCCGGCTCGCAAGCGTATAAGGGATAGAACATTGCCCGACCACTGCTCGAACGATGCGTCAACCCAGGCTAGGTCGGAGGCGTTAAGGCAGCGTTAATGAGGGGTAACCTGGAGCGCCTTGAACGGCGTCCAGTGGCTGAACGGGCCAAAGTGGTAGCCGCTGAGCCACGGACGGGCCAGCCAGTAGTAGTTCTCATAGCTGAGGGGAAGCACAAGGACGCGCTCAGCGACCAGCAGCCGGTCGAGGGCGCGGTAGTATTCGTTGCGAACCTCGTCGCACGCTTCCGTAGCGGCGTTGCGCAACAGCGTGTGGGCGACATCGCCGCTCGGCACGATCTGTAGGCCAAGCACCGCGTAGCGCAACCAGTTGTCGGGATCTGGGTACGAAGCGCTGCGTGCCAGCAGAATAACCGGGTAGCGCCCGTCGAGCCAACGGGCGATCAACTCGCCCGTCTCCACCGTCTCCAGGGTGACCTCGACACCCAGGTGCTCGCGCCACTGGTCACGAACGTACTGATTGCTCTCGTCGAAGCCGGCAACCGAGGCCAGCGCCAGCCCTTCCAGCCCGCGGCCTGCCGGGTAGCCTGCCTCGGCAAGCAGTTGGCGGGCACGCTCAGGGTCGAAACGCATTGGGAGTTCTGCCGTGTGACCGGCTATCCCTGGCGGGACGAAGCCGCCGCGCACGCCCGGCATGTCCGCGCCGTGGGCAACGCGGAGCCAGCGATCGCGATCGATGGCCATGGCGAAAGCCTTGCGCACCGCCAGGCGATCGAACGGCGGTCGACGCCAGGAGAAGGCCAGAAAAGAGGTTGACAGGGCAGGGTGGGCGACCAGGTTGCCCGGGCAGGCGCGTCGGGCCCAGGCATACTCCTGGGAGGTCAACTCAGCGATCAGGTCGACCGCGCCGCGCTGGTAGAGCGCGATCCGCCCGGCCGCGCTCGGCTCGATCAGCAGTTCCACCCGGCCGACATTGCCCGGGAAGGCGTCTTGGTAGGTGGGGGAGCGCTCCAGCACGATCCACCGGCCGGGATCCCAGCCGGCAAGCCGGTAGGGACCACTGGTCACCAGCCGATGGGGGTCGGTCCAGGCGCTGCCATACGCGGCGACCGTGTGGACGGGCAGCGGGAAGGCGATCGGCATGGCGGTGGTGTAGAGGAAGTGTCGCGCCGGAGCGCGCAGGTGCACCTCGAGCAGTGCGGGCCCCAGGGCGTGAGCACCAAGGATGCGCGGGTCGGCCGACGGATCGCTGGCCAACTCCTCGGCACCGGCGATATCGAAGAGCGGCGCCACGAGTGAGGTCGTGCCAGCCAGACGCACATTGCGCCGCCAGGCAAAGATCACATCCTCGGCGGTGATCGGTCGCCCGTCGCTCCAGCAGCGGTCGCGGCGGAGGTGGAAGCGGTAGACCTTCCCGCCATCGCACACTTCCCAGCGCGCGGCGAGTGCTGGCACCAGATGCATACGCGGGTCGAGTTGCACGAGCCCCTCGAAGAGTTGGACGATGATGCGCCAGGCCTCGCGGCTGGCGCCGTACGACGGGTCGAGCGAGCCAATCGTGCTGAATGAACTCACCAGGCGAAAAACTGCATCGCTCCGGCTTGGGGAAAGCACCGTCGCTGTGGCAGCCAGGCGAAACGCATCCCATGCGCCAAATGCCCGCTCGTGAAAGGCAGTGGCGGCCTCCCAGCGACCGGCGGCGATCGCGTTGAGCGCGAGCTTCATCCAGACATCGCCGGCCTCGCGCCCCTCACCGTATTCAGACAGTAACGTGGCTGCACGCTGGTAGTGCTGCTCCGCCTCAGCATAGGCCTGCAGCCGCCGCGCCATATCGCCCGCCTGCAGCAGGTAGGGCACGGCGTTACGTGGCTGGTCGGAGGCTGCGTAATGGTAGGCGAGCTCAGCCGCACGATGGTCGCTTGCATCGCGATCCTGTTCAAGGGCTCGGGCGACGATGCTGTGCAAGCGACGCCGGCGTGGCAGCGCAAGATCCTCATACACCACTACGCGCACGGCCTCGTGGTCAAAGTCATACCAGATACCGTCGTGGGTGTGGATAATCCGTCGCGAGAGGAGCTCCTCAAGGGCCAGCAGGACAGCATCCTGGTCCTGGCCACTTGCCCGCAGCAGAATGGGCCAGTCGAAACTCTTGCCGATCACAGCTGCCAGGTTGAGCACCGCGCGCGTCGACGGATTCAGTGGGCGAAGACGCTGGCTAATGGCCTCGCGCAGGCTGCTTGGCAGCGGGACGGGCGCAACGCCCGTTGTCGCGGTTCGGGCCGCCTCGGTGAGACGATTCTCCTCCACCAATCCGCGCAAGATCTCGATAGTGAAGAATGGATTGCCAGCCGCTGCCGCAAATAGCCGGATCGCCAGGGCTTCGTGCTGGGCGGGCGCCAACCCCGCAGCGCCCGGGGTGTGCCCGATCAGGGTGCGCACCTCGGACGCGCTGAGCCGCCGTAAGGTCAGGTGCTCACCGGGAATCTCACGTCCGATCGACGCCCGCAGCCGACGGACCTCGTCGGGCATCTCATCATAGCGCGTCGAGCAAATCATCAGGAGCGGGACGCCAACCAGGCGACGCCCGATATAGTGCAACGCCTCAATGGTCGCTGCGTCGGCCCAGTGGATATCGTCGATCAGCACGATGAGCCCGCCACGCGCCTCAGCGATCCGGGCAAGCAACAGAAAGAGCGCGTCGCTCTGGCGCTCGCGCTCCACCCGATCGGGGAGCGTCTGGTCCGTGTGTGCGACGAGGTCGGGGAGGAGAGCGGCGAGGCTGGCGCGGCAGGCCGGTGGGAGCGATCCGATTACACCGGACGAGGCCAGATCCGGTCGCGAGCGCACGAGCTCAACGAGGGGCTGGTACACAATACCACGCTCCAGTTCGTAGCAGCGACTCTTGGCCAGGGGAAGGCTGCTCTCGGCAATGGCGTCGGTGAAGGCGCTGAGTACACGCGACTTGCCAACGCCTGGCTCGCCCTCGATCAGGATCAGGCGACCGCTGCCCATCCGCAGCTGCTGCCAACTCTTGTGGAGATGCATCAACTCGTGCTGGCGCCCGACAACTGG
Organism: Chloroflexaceae bacterium; assembly: GCA_034432515.1. Lineage (GTDB taxonomy): Bacteria > Chloroflexota > Chloroflexia > Chloroflexales > Chloroflexaceae > JACAEO01. Next base: position 15,193 of record DAOUBZ010000040.1, read on the forward strand.
CCAGACCAGGTCGTAGGCGACAGTCGGCGCCGGGGCAAACGGGATGACCGGCAACTCCTGGTCGTCCAGCGCCACCAGCAACTCTTGCGTTTCTTGAGCGGGCTCAATTCCAAGCTCTTCGCGCAGAATCGCGGCGCAGGCCCGGTACTGGGCGTGCGCCCGGGAGCGCTGGCCGCTGGCGGCGTAGGCATAGATCAGGTCGCGGTGCACCTCCTCCTGCAGCGGGTTGCGCGCAAGGGTGAGGCGCGCATAGGCTATGGCGTGATCGAAGGCCTGGCGCCCGAGGTGCATGCTCACCAGATGCCGGAGCGCCTCCTCGTACAGCTGGCCGAGACGATTGCGTTCGCCGAGCACCCACTCGTCGTATATGCCCTCGAGCAGATCGCCCTGATAGAGTGCCGTCGCACGCACGAGGTGGTCCAGCGCGCGCGCCGCGCCGTCGCGCGTGCCAAGCTCCCTCAGGCCCTGAGCAATGTCTTCAGTGAAGGCAAAGCTGTCAAGCCAGATCGGCGCCTCCGGGATGAGTTGCACCCCCGCGTCATCGGCGAAGAGCGCATCAGCGAGGCCAGCCTCACCCAGGGCACGACGTATCTTGTGCAGCTCGACCCGCAGGCTCGCACGTGCATGCGACTCATCGGTCTCAGGCCAGAACAGGCCAGCGAGTCTGGTGCGCGGGTGCGCGCGCTGGCGGTGGCTCGCCAGGTAGACGAGGAGCGCCTGGGCCTTCTTGCTCGTGAGACTGACGATAGGCTGCTGATCAACAGTGATCCGGAAGGCCCCAAATGCAAAGATATCGAGCCTGGTCATCGATCTACTCGTAAGCGGAAAGGTACACCGCAAGTATACCACTCAGCGGATGCCCCACGCCCTCATGCCCGTGCAGGGCTGATGCAACGATACTGCTGGCAAACCCGGGTACGCAGGCCTCCGGCCCGCAGGCGGGCGGGACGCCTGCGCACCCGGCGTGGGCAAAACGGGGTTTGCCAGCAGTATCATGCAACCTCCGCCTCCCGCGGTGGGGTTTGGGGCGACGTAGCCGCCCTCAACCCCAGAGACATTGCATCCGCACTGCATACCCGCGCGAGCCGGTCACGCAGAAATAGCTGCTGCTGAACCAAGGTTCAGAGGAAAAGCGAAGCGGTATAGATCACCAGCCCGGCCAGACCGCCGACGATGGTACCGTTGATGCGGATGTACTGCAGGTCGCGTCCAAGCGCCAGTTCGATCTTGCGCGTGATCTCGGCTGTCTCCCAGGAGCGCACCGTCTGGGTCACAAAGTCGCCGGCTGCGCGACCGTAGCGCCGCACCAGGTAACGGACCAGTTCCTCGACCCAGCCATCCACACGGGCACGCCAGTCCGGGTCACGATCGAGTACATCGCCGACGTGGCTGAGCCCACGGGCGATCGAGAGCCGCAGCGGTGAGCCGGGCGTCGCGCTCTGCATCAGCAGATTCGCCTTCACGTCCTGCCAGAGGCTGCTGGCCACCTCACGCAGGCGCGGGTGGCGGAGCACCTCCTGCTTCAACTCCTCGCCCCGGGCGCGCACCTCCGGGTCGTACTGCAGGTTCACGATCCAGGTATCGAGTGTCGAGGTGAACGCCTCATAGAGCTGGTGGTCGGGGTTCTCGCTCAGCTCGGCCAGCGTCTTGCGCGCACTATCGAGCAAGCGCTCGTAGATCTTCTGGTCGACGATCCGTGGCACCCAGGTGGGCAACTCGCCCGCGATGCGCTTGCGGATCGCCTCCTGGTTGGCCTCGATCCAGTCGGTGATCACCCGCACCAGCTGGAGCAGAATGTCGCGCTGGCGCTGTTCGGCAACGACCAGGCCGAGCAACTGGGCGACCAGCGGGGTAGCGGGCACGGTGGCGATGCGCTCGCCGAGGGCGCGCTGGAGCAGCGCGCCCACCTCCTCGTCATTGGCAACCCGCAGCAGGCCGGCCAGACTCTCGGCGGCAACATCGGCCACCTGGGAGCTGCGCTCCGGCTCGCGCAGCATGTGGGCGATGCGCCCGGCGACATCCTGCCTGCGCAATCGCTCGACGATCCGCTCTGGATCAAGGAAATTGCGCTCGATGAACCGGCCCAGGCTCTCGGCGATGCGCTCGCGTCTTCGCGGGATGATCGCCGTGTGGGGAATGGGGATGCCGAGCGGGTGGCGGAAGAGCGCCGTCACGGCGAACCAGTCGGCCAGGGCGCCGATCATGGCTGCTTCAGCGAAGGCGCGCACAAAGCCGACCCACGGGGCCAGGCCACGATAGATCGACGCGACGATGAAGATGATCGTCACGGCCACGAGCAGGCCCGTGGCTAGCCGCTGCATGCGTCGCAGCTCCGCTGCGCGCTGGGTGTCATCCATGGTTGAGTCTGGCTTACTGGTGCATCCGGCAAGTCATTTGTCATGCTGAGCCCTTCGGCGGAGTTTACCCTGAGCGAAGCGAAGGGCTCAGGGTAGACGCAGCGAAGCATCTCGGCCGGGACCCTTCGGCGGAGTTTATCCTGAGCGAAGCGAAGGGCTCAGGGTGACACGGGACCTGCCGGAGGCACCACTTACTGGTGCATCCGGAACTTCTGTGTCACCAGCGATTATACCGCTGAGCTAAGCATCTTGTTAGCTCTACGCCCGCGCGCTGCCCGTCCTGGATGACCAGATGTTCATCTGGTGGCCCAACGCCAGCAGAAGGTTCAGCCCTTGCCCATGTGGCATTACCGCATTGTCATCTGGCACGATGGGTGAGGACTAGACAGTATGGCTATCATAAGTTCGTGCAACCCGTGCGGCCCTGTACTATGTGGGTTTATGGTCTGGTTCATGGAGGAATTCAGTGTTCTTCACACCATCGCGCCCGACGTTGTCGCACCCCGTGCATACCCTGAACCGCGCGCTTCTCGCACTCCTGTTCCTCGTCTTCCCGCTGACCCTCCCACTGGCAACGCGACCTATCACGCCAATCCTCGTCCTCCCGGCGCGTCGCCAGGCTACCGCCGCACCAGCCGCCGGGCTTACAACCGCTGACTGGCAGGCAGTTCGCCGGCTGATCGCCCCGTCTGTCTATCACCCCGTCGCTGCGGCGCACGGTTTCGACGCCGCCAACCCCCGCCAGGGCTGGCGCATCACGTTTGCTCCTGACGGCAGCATGGGCCTCCAGCCTGACCAGAACGCCACCTGGCGCTGGGGGCTGCGCCTCGCGGCCGTCGGCTACAGCGCCCCTCTGCCCCTCACGCATCCCACGCACCTGAGCGCCAGCGGCCCCGAAGCGCACTACACCTGGAGCGACGACCTCACCGAGTGGTGGGTCAACCGTCCCGATGGCCTCGAACAGGGCTTCACCCTGGCCCGGCGGCCAGCCGGTTACGATGGGCACAGCCCGCTGCGCCTCTGGCTGGCGCCCCAGGGCGACCTGCAGCCCGTGCTGGATGCGGATGCCGTGCGTTTCATCGACAGCGCCGGGCATACCGTCCTGCGCTACCACACCCTGCGGGCCTGGGACGCCACCGGGCGCGTCGTGGCGGGGCGCATCGAGTTGCACGACGGGCAGGTGACCCTGGCCCTCGACGATTCTGCGGCCAGCTATCCGCTGACGATCGACCCCACCGTGCAGACTGCCTACCTCAAGGCGGCCAACGCCGGCGCGGGCGATGAGTTCGCCTTCGCCGTCGCCACCTCGGGCGATACCATCGTCGTGGGCGCGCGCTTTGAAGATAGTGCCAGCACCGCCAATCCGAATCCAAACGATAACAGCGCCCCCGATACCGGTGCAGCCTATGTGTTTGTGCGCAACGGGAGCGGCTGGACCCAGCAGGCCTACCTCAAGGCCAACATGGGCGAGGCGGGCGATGACTTCGGCTTCGCGGTCGCCATCGATGGCGATACGATCGTTGTCGGCGCCTCGGGCGAGGAGAGCGGCACCGGCGACCCCAACGACAACAGTCGCACCGACTCCGGTGCGGCCTACGTCTTCGTCCGCAACGGAACCACCTGGTCGCAACAGGCCTACCTCAAGCCGAGCAATCCCGACATTTCCGACCTGGCAGGTCGCTCGGTGGCCATCTCTGGCAACACCATCGTTGTCGGCGCGTACAACGAAGACAGCAACGGCAGTTCGCCGAACGACAACAGCGCCGCCAACGCCGGCGCGGCCTACGTCTTCGTGCGCAACGGGACCAGCTGGTCGCAGCAGGCCTACCTCAAGGCCAGCAACGTCACGGCGGGCGATGAATTTGGCCGCTCGGTTGCCATCACTGGTAATACCATTGTCGTTGGCGCGCCCTACGAGGATAGCTCCAGCGCTGCCAACCCGGATAACAACAGCTTCACCGACGCCGGCGCAGCCTATGTCTTCACCCGCAGCGGCACAAACTGGACGCAGCGCGCCTACCTCAAAGCCAGCAACGTCGCGCCGGGGGCGCAATTCGGCTATGCAGTCGCCATCGCCGGCAACAGCCTGGCGGTCGGCGCCACCGGCGAGAGCGATACCGGCGCAGCCTACATCTTCGTCGGCAGCGACGCGAACTGGTCGCAGCAAGCCTACCTCAGGGCCGATAACGCCGGCAACCTGGACTACTTCGGCGCGTTTGTTGCCCTCTCCGGCGACATCCTCGCCGTCGGCGCACCCGGTGAGGACAGCGCCAGCGCCAATACTCCCAACGATAACAGCCGCACCGACTCCGGCGCGGCCTATGTGTTTACCCGCAGCGGGATCAACTGGACGCAGCGCGCCTACCTCAAGGCCGATAACCCCGGGGCCGATGACCTCTTCGGCACCTCCGTCGCCATCGCTGGCGATACCCTCGTCGTCGGTGCGCCCTACGAGGACAGCAGCAGCACCACGCCCAACGAAAACGCCGCCAACGCCGGCGCCGCCTACGTGTTCCTGAGCGATGATATCCAGCCCAGCGTGACGGTTGAGCAGGCCGCCGGGCAGGCCGACCCGGCCACGGCTGGTCCGATCCTGTTCACCGCCAGCTTCAGCGAGCCGATCAACGCCAGCAGCTTCACTGCCAGCGATGTGACCCTCGGCGGCACGGCGGGCGGGCCGCTCAACGCGAGCATCACGCAGAACAACGCCAGCACCTTCACCATTGCGGTTAGCGGCATGCGTAGCGCCGGGACAGTGACGGCGAACATTCCCGCCGGCGCCGTCACCGACCTGCTGGGCAACCCCAACACCGCCTCGACCAGCAACGACAACACGGTGACGTATGAACCGCCCCCGCCTTCCGCCCTCACCGTGACGGTCGAACAGGCCGCCGGGCAGGCCGACCCGGCCACGGCCGGCCCCATCCTGTTCACTGCCAGCTTCAGCGCACCAATCGATGCCAGCACCTTCACCGCCGATGATGTCATCCTCGGTGGCACGGCGGGCGGGCCGCTCAGCGCGAGCATCACGCAGATCGACGCCAGCACCTTCACCATCGCGGTCAGCGGCATGCGCAGCGGCGGGACGGTAAGCGCCAGCATTCCCGCCGGCGCCCTCACCGACCTGCTGGGCACTCCCAACACCGCCTCGACCAGCAGCGACAACGTGGTGCTGTTCGAGTACCGCGTGCTGCTGCCGTTGGTCATCAGGTAGGCACGGCGTTGGGGCTTACCCCAACCCCCAGCTTGTTCGGTGGTGTGGGTAGTGCAGCCACCCACACCACCGAACAACCATCGCGTGGGGCGGTGCAGCCGCCCAGAAGCCGTGCGGGTGCGGACGTGATACAATTGGTGCTATGACACCAACGTTCTCCCTTGTTGCGCGCGATCCGGCTACACAGGCACGCAGTGGCGTGCTGCACACCGCCCACGGCACAGTGGCCACGCCGGTCTTTATGCCGGTGGGTACCCGTGGCACCGTCAAGGCGCTCACCCCCGACGATCTGCGTGAGCATGGCGCCCAGATCATCCTCGGCAACACCTACCATCTCTACCTGCAGCCGGGCCACGAGCTGATCGCCCGGCGTGGCGGCCTGCACCGCTTCATGGGCTGGGAGGGACCGATCCTCACCGATAGCGGCGGCTTCCAGGTCTTCTCCCTGGTCTACGGCGGGATCGCCGACGAGGTGAAGGGCCGGCGCCCGCAGCACCCGTCCCGCCTCGGCGATATGGTCAAGGTGACCGAGGACGCCGTGCTCTTCAAGAGCTACCTGGACGGCTCGCGCCACGTCTTCACGCCGGAGCGCAGCATTGCGGTGCAGCACGGGCTCGGCGCCGATATCATCCTCTGCTTCGACGAACTACCGCCGTTCCGTGCCGGCTACGATTACACCCGTGAGAGCATGGGCCGCTCGCACCGTTGGGCGGCGCGCTGCCTCGTCGCGCACCGCGAGCGCGACCCGCAGGCGCTGCCTAACCCCGACCAGCTGCTCTTCGGCATTGTCCACGGCGGGGTCTTTCCCGACCTGCGACGGGCCAGCGGCGAGGAGATCGGTGCGATGGGCTTCGACGGGCTCTGTATCGGTGGCTCGCTCGGCGCCGACAAGGCGCAGATGTACGAGGTTGTGGCTATGACGGTGCCGCACCTGCCCGCGGGGCTGGCGCGGCACCTGCTGGGGGTGGGCGATGTGGACGACCTGCTCGAAGGCGTGGCCCGCGGCATCGACATGTTCGACTGCGTCAGCCCGACCCGTCTGGGTCGCCACGGGACGGCGCTGGTGCGCGACCGCGAGCGGCGCTGGAAGCTGAATGTGCAGAATGCCACGCTACGCGAGGACGACGAGCCACTCCAGGCGGGCTGCAGCTGCTACACCTGCCGCAACTTCTCGCGGGCCTACATCCACTACCTGTACCGGGCAAAAGAACTGCTCGGCATCAGGCTGGTGAGCCTGCACAACCTCGCCTTCCTGCTGGCACTCATGGCCGACATCCGCGCCGCGATCAACGCGGGGCGCTTCGCCGCACTGTACAGCGATTGGCTGGGCCGTCCGCCCGTGGTGTAGGCACGGGCAGCTCAGTGCTGCTCCTCAACCATGCTCCGCTCTTCGACGTAGCGGAAGATGTCCGTCTCGCTGATGATGCCCACTGGCACCTCATCGCGCACCACCACGACGCGGCGGATATTCTTCTCGAGCATCAAGCTGGCACACTCGGCCAGCGTCTTCTCGGGGCCGATCGTGATCAGCGGGCGCGTCGCGATCTGATCCACGGTCATGCCGTCGATCTGGGCATCGTCACGGACGACCTTCTTCAGCACGTCGCGCATGGTCATGATGCCCCAACCACCGGCCGGGCTCGGCTCGACCACGACCGAGGTAATGCCGCGGGTGCGCATCAGGTGGGTGGTATCGCTCAGCGGCGCGCTGCCAGCCACCGAGACGACGCCGCGGGTCATGAGCGCGCCGACCGTTGAGCGCGGGTAGGTCTCGTGTTCGACGGGGCGCACCAGCTCGGGGCTGACGATGTCGTGGCCGGCGTGGTGCTCATCGCCGATGACGCGGTCCATGTTGGCGATCAGCGCGTCGGCGAACTCGGAGGTCTTCACCTCGCGCGCGCCCTCCATGAGCCGGGCGAAGTCGTAGGTCACGATCTTCTGCTCGATCGTCTTCTCAAGGGCGGCGACGATCAGGTCGGCAGCCTCGGTCCAGCCCATATAGCGCAGCATCATATCGCCGGAGAGGATGACCGAGCCGGGGTTGACCTTATCGAGGTTGGCGTACTTGGGCGCGGTGCCGTGGGTGGCCTCGAAGATCGCGTGGCCGGTGACGTAGTTGATATTGCCGCCGGGGGCAATGCCGATCCCGCCCACCTGGGCAGCCAGGGCGTCGGAGAGGTAGTCGCCATTGAGATTGGGGGTGGCGATCACATCGAACTCATCGGGGCGGGTCAGCACCTGCTGAAGCGTAATATCGGCGATGGCGTCCTTGATCAGGATGCGCCCGGCCTTGAGCGCCTCCTCCTGCTCGGCGTTGGCCGCGGCCTCGCCCTGGGCCGATCGGGTGCGCTCCCACTGCGCCCAGGTGTAGACGTACTCGCCGAAGGCCCGTTCGGCGTACTCATAGCCCCAGTCGCGGAAGGCGCCCTCGCTGTACTTCTGGATGTTGCCCTTGTGCACCAGCGTGACGCTCTTGCGCTTGTACTGGATGGCATACTGGATCGCCGCACCGACCAGGCGCTCGGTGCCGATCCGGCTGATCGGCTTGATGCCGACGCCGACTTCGACCTTGCCCTCGGGGCTGGCGCCCAACATCTGCAGGAACTCATCCGTCTTCTCCGGGGTGCCGAAGCGGATCTTGCCAAAATCGCGCGGGAAGGCGCTCTGCAAGAAATCGAGCACCTTCTGGGCCTCCGGCGTCCCGGCGCGGTACTCGATGCCGGCGTAGAGGTCCTCGGTGTTCTCGCGGAAGATCACCATATCGACCTTGTCGGGGCGCTTGACCGGCGAAGGCACGCCGCGAAAATGGCGTACCGGGCGCAGACAGACGTAGAGGTCGAGCAGCTGGCGCAGGGCGACGTTGAGCGAGCGGATGCCACCACCGATCGGTGTAGTCAGTGGCCCCTTGATCCCGACCAGGTACTTCTGGAAGGCCTCGACCGTCTCATCGGGGAGCCAGTTGCCAGTCTCACGGAAGGCTTTCTCGCCGGCAAGCACCTCGTACCAGCTGATCTTCCGTTTGCCGCCGTAGGCCTTCGCAACCGCCGCATCAAAGACGCGCACACTCGCGCGCCAGATGTCGGGGCCGGTGCCGTCACCCTCGACAAAAGGGATGATCGGGTGGTCCGGGACCTGTAGCTTGCCATTCTTGATCGTGATGATCTCGCCCTCGGGCACGGTGCGCGTGGACATCCTCGTTTCTTCCTCCAGAGTCAACCCATCTCCAGACCAGCCCGTCGGGGCCGCGCCGATGCGATCGGCACGGTGCGGCTCGGTCCGCCGCATCGCAGAGGGTGGCGCAGCTTATTATACCCGACATCGGCCCGAAACGCCTGCCGGTTGCCCTGCGGGGCTGCTGCAAGCTCCACCTGAGGCACGCCCCACGCCCCACCACCGCCGGCGGACGTTGCCGCCACCCTGCCCGCGACCAGATAAGCACAGGCAAGATTCAGGCATTGCAAAAGGATTGTTTACTGTTCGTTCGCGTTGACACAAGTTTAAAGATGGGTATAATTCCAGCTAGAGCCTGACCAGATCGCTACGCGCACATGGGAGCCCGCCGACGCCCGCCGGGTGTCGCTGCCCCGCCCACACGCCCACGCGCGCTGCCGTACGACGCCGCTTGCCCTGCGCGGCGTCACGGCGCCCGCCCGCTGGAGGGATCCATGCTCGGTTCCTTTGTCCCCATCCTGATCCTGTTCCTGATCGCCGCCTTTATCGCCGTCTTTGTGATCACGTTCTCGGCGCTGCTCGGGCCGAAACGCAGCAGCCCGCGCAAGTTGGCACCCTACGAGTCGGGCATGGAACCGATCGGCCCGGCGATCCGCCGCATCCCCGTGAAGTTCTATGTCGTCGCGATGCTGTTCATCGTCTTCGATATCGAAGTAGTGTTCTTCTATCCCTATGCGCTCGTCTTCCGCGAGCTCGCGGTGCCGGGCCTGATCGCGATGGGGGTCTTCTTTCTCGTGCTGGTGGTCGGCTTCATCTACGAGTGGCGGAAAGGGGCGCTGTCATGGGAATAGAAGAGAAAGCCGGCGACCTCGGCGTGGTCACCACCTCACTTGAGTATGTAGTGAACTGGGGCCGCACCAACGCGATGTGGCCACTGCTCTTCGGCCTGGCCTGCTGCGCGATCGAGATGATGGGCGCCCAGAGCGCCAATTATGACCTGTCACGCTTTGGCATGGAGATTAACCGCGCCTCGCCCCGCCAGGCCGACCTGATGATCGTCGCCGGACGCGTCAGCCGCAAGATGGCCCCCGTTGTGCGCCGGCTCTACGACCAGATGAGCGATCCCAAGTGGGTGATCGCGATGGGTGATTGCGCGGCCTGCGGCGGGATCTTCAACAACTACGCGATTGTCCAGGGCGTCGATGAGGTCGTGCCGGTCGATGTCTATGTCGCTGGCTGCCCGCCTCGCCCCGAGGCGCTCATCCACGGCATCATGCTGCTGCACGAGAAGGTCAAGCGCGAGAAGATCAGTGGCAAGAAGGAGGAGCCGATCACGCTCAGCCAGCCGCTGCTGCAGGTTGATGTCGCGAAGAAGTGAGCCCGCGCAGCCGCCGTGCCTGCCCTCAGACACGCTAGACAGGCGCCACCTATGGATAATCAGAGCTTGCTGACCCGCATTGCCGAGCGGTTGCCCGGCGCGCTGATCGAGAGCGCAGAGTTCCGCGGCGACCTGAGCCTCGTGGTGCGCCCCGAGCGCTACCTCGAACTGGCTCGCTGGCTGCGCGATGAACCGGATCTGCGCTACACCTTCCTCGAGAATCTCTGCGGCGTCGATTACCTGGGGCGCGACCCGCGCTTCGAACTGGTGGTCCACCTGGTGAGTATGCAGCACCTGCACCGCGTCTGCCTCAAACTGCGCCTCCCCGAGGCCGATCCGCGCGCGCCTTCGCTCACTGCTCTCTTCCCCACGGCCAACTACCAGGAACGGGAGGCCTACGACTTGCTCGGCATCGTCTTCGATGGGCACCCGTCACTCACCCGCATCCTGCTGCCCGACGACTGGGTCGGCCACCCGCAGCGCAAGGATCATCCGCTCGTTGAGGAGGAGGTCGCCTTCAGCTTCAACCAGGAGCGGATCTACGCCCACAAGCCCTTCGCGAACGAGTAATGAGGCGTCGCCCATGACACTCCGGATCCCTACGCCCCACGAGATTACCGAGCCAGCCATCGCCGGTAAGTCGGATACGATGGTGCTCAACATGGGGCCGCACCATCCGAGCACCCATGGCGTGCTCCGGCTGGTGCTGGAGCTCGACGGTGAGGTGGTGGTCAACGTCGCCCCCGATGTCGGCTTCCTCCATACCGGTATCGAGAAGACAATGGAGAGCAAAACCTACCAGAAGGCGGTGGTGCTCACCGACCGGATGGACTACCTGGCCCCGCTCTCCAATAACCTGGCCTATGCCCTCGCCGTCGAGAAGTTGCTGGATGTCGAGATCCCCGAGCGCGCTCAGGTGATCCGCGTGCTGCTGGTAGAACTGCAGCGCATCTCCTCGCACCTGGTCTGGCTCGGTACCCACGCCCTCGACCTGGCGGCGATGAGCGTCTTTCTCTACGCCTTCCGCGAGCGCGAGCAGATCCTCGATATCTTCGAACTGGTCTCCGGCGCGCGCTTGATGACCAGCTACATCCGTATCGGCGGCCTCGCCTATGACCTGCCGGCGGATTTTCTGCCCACGGTTGATGCCTTCCTGCAGATTATGCCTGCGCGCATCGATGAGTATGAGGCGCTGCTAACCGGTAACCCGATCTGGCTCGAGCGCACCGTGGGCGTCGGCGTCGTCGATAGCGAGGCGGCCGTGGCGCTCGGTCTCACCGGCGCGAACTTGCGCGCCACCGGGGTGCCCTACGATGTGCGCAAGGCCATGCCCTACTGCGGCTATGAGAGCTACGACTTCGAGATCCCGGTCGGCAAGACCGGTGATACCTATGACCGCTATCGCGTGCGAATGGCCGAGATGCGCCAGAGTGTGAAGATCGCGCGCCAGGCCTGGGAGCGCCTGAGCCAGATGGGCCCCGGCGATTACCAGACCCGTGACCGCAAGGTGGCCCCGCCGCCCAAGAGCGAGATCACCCATAGCATGGAGTCGCTCATTCATCACTTCAAGCTCTGGACCGAGGGCTTCAAGCCGCCGCGCGGCGATGCCTATGTCAGCATCGAGAGCCCGCGCGGTATCCTGGGTTGCTATGTAGTCAGCGATGGCGGACCGAAGCCCTGGCGCGTCCACTTCCGCGCGCCCTCGTTCATCAATCTGCAGGGCCTCGCCCACATGGCGAAGGGCCGCCTGGTCGCTGACCTGGTCGCTCTAACCGCAAGCCTCGACCCGGTGCTCGGCGAGGTTGATCGGTGATTATTGATCTGCGAGTACCGATTGCTGATTGGCTCTGAAATCTGCAATTGCAGATCGCCAGGCTGTACTTCTATGCTGCAAGATACCCATCGAGAGGAAATCGCCGCCATCCGCGCCCGCTTTGCCTCGGCGCGCAGCGCCGTGCTGCCGCTGCTCTACCTGGCCCAGGATAGCTACGGCTATCTGAGCGAGGCGGCCATCCGCGAGGTCGCCGCGATCCTCGATCTGCCTCCGACCGATGTGTTCGAGGTGGTCGGTTTCTATACGCTCTTCTACGACCGCCCGGTGGGCACCTGGGTGCTGCAGGTCTGCGATGATGTGCCCTGCTGTTACCTCGGCGCTGAGGAACTGATCGCCGCCCTCAAGCAGACGCTGGCGATCAGCGAGGAGCAGACCACCGCCGATGGCATGTTTACGCTGCAGCGGGTCAAATGCCTCGCCGCCTGCGACCGGGCGCCGGTGCTCCAGGCCAACCTCGATTACATCTACGACGTGACACCCGAGCGCGTGCAGGCACTGCTGAGCAACCTGCGCGCCCGGGCCGCCGAGGCGAAACAGCGCGGCGTCAGTGGCCGTTTCGCCGAGGATTTTGCGTGGGGGCCCAACGGCGCCCTCACCCAGATCGATCGCGCGGCGCCGTATCAGCCTCGCCAGTTCCCGGAGCAGGCCCCGCCTGCCCCATCCGGGCCCACCGTCCCACCCGAGATCGACGCCGGCCACGATCGGCCCTCCGATCCTCGCGTGTCGCCACTGTAGGAGGACGAAGCCCACCCCGTAAGGCCGAAGCATTGGCTGTGCCAATGCCTCGGCCCAACTAGAAGCGGAGCAGGTCCATGGGACTGAAGGAGCATATTGTGATGCGGGAACTGGATATTCCCGACATCAACAACTTCGCGGTCTACTGCCGCAACGGGGGCTGGGAGGCCTACCGCGGCGCGCTGAAGGGTAAGCAGCCCGCCGAGATCGTGGCCATGGTCAAGGAGTCGGGCCTGCGCGGGCGCGGCGGCGCCGGCTTCCCGACCGGGGTCAAGTGGGGCTTCTTGCCGAAGGATGTCTTCCCGCGCTACCTGCTCTGCAACTGCGACGAGTCGGAGCCCGGTACGTTCAACAATCACCAGATCATCGACCGCAACCCGCACCAGTTGATCGAGGGCGTCGCGCTCTCGGCCTATGCGATCGAGTGCAATACGGCCTACATCTATATGCGCGGTGAGTTCGCTGCGGCTGCGATTACGCTCGAGCGAGCGATCGACGATGCGTACCGCGCCGGGCTGCTCGGCAAGAATATCCTCGGCACCGGCTACGACCTCGACATGTATGTGCATCGCGGCGCCGGGGCCTACATCTGCGGTGAAGAGACCGCGCTGATGGAGTCGCTCGAGGGCAAGATCGGTCAGCCGCGGCTCAAGCCGCCCTTCCCGGCTGTGGCCGGGCTCTACGGCAAGCCGACGATCATCAACAATGTCGAGACGCTCGCCAACGTGCCGCGCATCGTCGAGCGGGGCGTGGCCTGGTACCGCAGCCACGGCACCGAGAAGAGCCCCGGCACCAAGTGTTTCTCACTCTCCGGCCACGTCAACCGCCCCGGCAACTACGAACTGCCCTTCGGCGCGCCGCTGCGCGAACTGATCGAGAGCCCCGAGTACGGCGGCGGGATGCGCGGCGGGCGCCCGGTGAAGATCATCATCCCGGGCGGCGCCTCGGCCCCCTGGCTCACCCACGAACACCTCGATGTGCCGCTCGACTACGAGGGCGTCGCCGCCGCTGGCTCGATGCTCGGCTCCGGGGCGGTGATCGTGCTCGATGATACCGTCAAGGCGCCCCACGTGGCCTACAAGATGGACGAGTTCTTCAAGCACGAGTCCTGTGGCAAGTGTACCCCCTGCCGCGAGGGCACCCACTGGCTGGTCAAGGTGCTGCACCGCATCGCCGAGGAGGGCCACGCTACCCCCGCGGATATCCCGACGCTCCACGGGATCTATACGCAGATGGCCGGCAACTGCTTCTGCCTGCTCGGCGAGAGCGCGGTGATGCCGATCAAGAGTGCCCTGCAGCTCTTCCCCCAGGAGTTCGAGGCGGTGATTGCGGCAAGCGCGCGCCACGCCGCCGGGAACGGCCACGCCGGCAGCAAGCCCGCACCCAGCATTCCGCTGGCGGTGAAGCGATAACCGTGCTGACAGCTGGAAACGAGACGATATGCCAGATGTGACTATCACCGTCGATGGGGTGACCATCCAGGTGCCCGCGGGCACCAATGTGGTGGACGCAGCGCGGATGGCCAATGTCGCCATTCCCGTCTTCTGCTACCACCCGCGCATGCCGCCAGTGGGCATGTGTCGCATGTGCCTGGTGCAGATCGGTACGCCGCGGCTCGACCCGGCCACGCGCCAGCCGTTGCTCGACGCGGCCGGCAAGCCGGTGATCGCTATGCTGCCCAAGCTGCAGACCGGCTGTACCACGCCGGTCAGCGAGGGTATGGTGATCAATACGGTGAGCGAGGAGGTGCAGTTCGCCCAGCGCGGCGTGCTCGAGTTTCTGCTCACCTCGCACCCGCTCGATTGCCCGGTGTGCGATAAGGGCGGCGAGTGCCCGCTGCAGAACCTGACGATGCAGTGGGGGCCCGGCAATAGCCGCTTCGACTATAACGATAAGGTCCACTTCGAGAAGCCGGTGCCGCTCGGCGACCTGATCCTGCTCGACCGCGAGCGCTGCATCCTCTGCTCGCGCTGCGTGCGCTTCCAGGACGAGCTCGCCGACGACCCGGTGCTCGGCTTCGATCACCGCGGGCGCAACTGGATGATCATCTCCAAGAGTGACCCGCCCTTCGACAGCAAGTTTTCCGGCAATACCACCGATATTTGCCCGGTCGGCGCGCTCACCAGCAGCGACTTCCGCTTCCGCGCCCGGGTCTGGGAGCTCAACCCTACCCCCGCGGTCTGTACGCTCTGCCCGGTGGGCTGCAACATGAGCCTGGATATGCGCCACGAGCAACTGATGCGTGTTATGCCGCGCGAAAACGCGGCGGTCAACGACATCTGGCTCTGCGATAAGGGGCGTTACGGCCACCGGTTCATCGAGCATGCCGACCGGCTGACCACGCCGCTCGTCCGGCGCGGCGAGGAGTTGGTCGAGGCCAGTTGGGACGAGGCGTTGCAACTGGTGGCCGAGCGACTGGCCGCGATCCAGAGCCGCCACGGCGGCCAGGCGATCGCCGGCCTCGCGGCGCCCCGCCTGAGCAACGAGGATCTCTACGTCTTCCAGAAGCTCTTCCGCGAGCAACTGGAGAGCAACAACCTCGACCACGGTATTGGCGCCCCCGGCGAGCCGGCCCCCGATGAGCTCGGCGCGCTGCTGGCCGTTGGCTCGGGCACCAATCTGATGCACCTGGGCGCCGGCACCGCTGTGCTGGTGCTGGGCGCCGACCCCGAGGAGGAGGCGCCGCTCTATGTGCTGCGGCTGCGCGCGATCCGCCAGCGTGGCGGCCAGTTGATCGTCGCCAATCTGCGGCCCACCAAATTGGAACGTTCGGCGACCGGCGCCCTGCGCTACCGCGCCGGGGGCGAACTGGCGCTGTTGCACGGCCTCCTGCACGAACTGGAGCGCCCGAGTATCAAGACCAGCGGCCTCGACCAGCTGCGCCGCACCCTGCGCGCGCTGACCAGCGCGCAGGCCGCCGAGCACGCCGGTGTGAGCAGCGAGGCGCTTGCGGCTGCCGCCAGGACCATCCGGGAGGCCGAGAACCTGATCGTCGTCTATGGCGCCGAGGCGCGCAGCGCCGGCCCCGCGGTGGTCGAGGCCCTGGGCGCGCTGCTGGTGCTCAGCGGCAAGGCCGGGCGAGCCAACAGCGGCCTGATCGCCCTGCTGCCCGGCGGCAACAGTCGCGGCGCCCTCGACCTGGGCCTGCGTCCCGATGCCCG
>DAOUBZ010000041.1:0-3541 GCA_034432515.1 Chloroflexaceae bacterium
AGAGCGAGGGGTCTTGCGCGACCCGCTCAGATTCCTCGCTGCGCTCGGAATGACAAGCATGCGGCATCTTCAATCGTAATTGGTATAACACGACAACCAGCGCACCAGCACCCGACAGCGGAAAGCGAGAACAGCTATGGTTCGCCTGCGCCTGAATCGTGGCCCGAGTGAGAAACCCGAGAGCGCGCCCCGCCCCGACGAGACGACGAGCGCCGCGCCGATCGCAACGGCCACGCCGCCGCCGGTTTTTGCCAGCGTCGTCGCCAGTTACGACGACCACGAGTTCATCCAGGCCGTCCAGCAGCGGCTGCTGGCCGAGCCGGATCCGCCGCGCGCCCGGCTCGAGGTCGAGCCCGACTACTTCCAGCGCCGGATCGCCGCGATCACCACCGAACTGATCGAGCAGTCGGAGCGGGTAGTCTCCGAGCGCGAGCGGGCGCGGCTGGTCCAGCTGGCCCAGGCCGACATTCTGGGCTATGGCCCGATCGAGCAATTCCTGCACGATGATAGCGTGACCGAGATCATGGTCAACGGCCCGAAGCAGGTCTGGGTTGAGCGGGGTGGCCGGCTCTACGAGACGGGGGTGAGCTTCATCGATGACGAGCATGTGCGCCGCATCATCAGCCGGATCATCGCCCCACTGGGCCGCCGTTGCGACGACTCGTCGCCGATGGTCGACGCTCGCCTGCCTGATGGCTCGCGCGTCAACGCGATCATCCCGCCCCTCTGTCTGAATGGCCCTTCGTTGACCATCCGCAAGTTCTCGCGGCAGCCGCTCACAGTGGACGACCTGATCCGCGGTGGCTCGTTGACCGCGGAGGTGGCGGAGTTCCTGAAGGCCTGTGTGGAGGCGCAGCTGAACATCGTGGTCTCGGGCGGCACCGGTACCGGCAAGACCACGCTGCTCAATGTGCTCTCGTCGTTCATCCCCGATGACGAGCGCATCGTGACGATCAAAAACGCCGCCGAACTGAAGCTCATGCAGCGCCACGTGGTGACGCTGGAGTCGCGGCCGGCCAATCTGGAGGGCAGAGGCGAGGTCAGCATCCGTGACCTGGTGATCAACTCGCTGCGAATGCGCCCCAATCGCATCGTGGTCGGCGAGTGCCGCGGTGGCGAGGCGCTGGACATGCTCCAGGCCATGAACACCGGTCACGACGGGTCAATGACCACCATCCACGCCAACACCGCCCGCGACGCCCTGGCCCGTATGGAGACCATGGTGCTCATGGCCGGCATGGACCTGCCGGCACGGGCCATCCGCGAGCAGATCGCCGCGGCTGTGCAGATCGTCGTGCAGATCGAGCGCCACAAGGATGGCTCGCGCAAGCTCGGGCGCATCTGCGAAATCACCGGCATGGAGGGCGACGTGATCACTATGTCCGACCTCTTCGTCTTCAAGCACAACGAGGGGCTGCGCCGCAAGCTAGCCCGCGCCGACGTGCCGCTGACCGTGCCGGAATACGTGCTGCTGAAGATCGCGGCCACGCTGCTGCCGGCGGCGATCGCGCTGGTGGTCAGCCGCTCGCTGCTGGCCGTGCCGCCGCTGGCGCTGATCGGCTTCTTCGCGCCGACGCTCTGGCTCCAGCTCAGGCAGCGGCGGCGCCAGCGGCTCTTCAGCGATCAGCTGCCGGAGATGCTGGCCACGTTGATCGGCTCGCTGCGCGGCGGCTTCAGCCTGGTGCAGTCACTGGGCAACGTGGCCAACGAGGCCCCGGCGCCGATGAGCACCGAGATGCGCCGGGTGATGCAGGAGGTGCAGCTAGGGCTCTCGATCGGTGACGCGCTGGGCAACCTGGCCCGCCGTATGGCGAGTGACGATCTGGACCTGGTGGTCTCGGTGCTGCGCATCCACGCGCGTATCGGCGGCAACCTGACGACGGTGCTGGAGAACATCAATGCGACGATCCGCGAACGGACGCGCCTGCACCGCGAGATCCGCGTGATCACGGCCCAGCAGCGCTATGCCGCCTATGTGCTCGGGCTGCTGCCGGTGGTGCTGGGGCTCATCCTGCTCACGATCAACCCGGATTATCTGCTGCAGCTCTTCCAACCGGGGCCGATCCTGATCATCCCGGTCGCGGCGGCCATCCTCAATGTCATTGGCTTCCTGGTGATTATGCGCGTCGTCGACATCAAGGTGTGACAATGGACATGACAACGGTTCTGGCCCTGCTGATTGCGGGGCTGACTGGCGGCGCGGCACTCCTGGTCATCGCCGGGATGGGCGCCTTGCGCGCCAACGCGGGCATGCGCACCCGCCTGAGCGACTACCTGGTGACGGGCGAGGGCACCCCGGTGACGGCCCGCGAACTGGAGCTCGCCGAGCCGTTCTTCCAGCGGGTGATCGCGCCGATGCTGCGCCGGATGCTCAAGCTGATGGGCTGGATCTGGCCGAAGAACCGGGTGGAGGCGCTACGGCGGCGCCTGCTGATGGCGGGCCGGCCCGGCGGGCTGAGCACCAGCGACTTCATCGGCATCAAGGGCTGGTTCCTGCTGCTGATCGGTGGCGGCGCGGGGCTCATCGGCTACTTCGCCGGCTACCCACGCACGCTGCAGGCGCTGCTGCTCTGGCTGGTGCTCTGCCTGGTGAGCTTCGTTCTGCCTGATCTCTGGCTGTCACGGCGCATTCGCCGGCGCCAGGAGGAGATCGTCAGCGCGCTGCCCGACACGCTGGATATGCTGGTGGTGTCGGTAGAGGCCGGGCTCAGCTTCGAGAATGCCCTGCTCGAGATTACCAACAAGTGCAACCACGCCCTGGCGCGGGAGTTGCTGCAGGTGCAGCGGGATATCGGCATCGGCCTGCCACGGCGCGATGCGCTGCAAGAGATGAGTGAGCGCACGGGGGTGCCGGACATGGCCCAGTTCGTCTCGGCGATCAACCAGGCCGAGGACCTCGGTATCAGCATCGCTCGCGTGCTGACGGTGCAGGCCGAGGAGATGCGCATCAAACGCCGGCAGCGTGCCCAGGAGGCAGCGAACAAAGCGCCGATCAAGATGCTCTTCCCGATGGTCTTTCTGATCTTCCCGGCCCTCTTTGCGGTCCTGCTTGGCCCGGGTGTGCCGAGCCTGCTCCGTGCCCTGGAGGGCCTGTAGGCAAATCGCGAACGCAGAAAACAGAGCTGGCTATGGATCTTACATCCCCTGAATACGACATGCTGTACCGCCGGGCGCTGGCCCACTACCAGCGCGGCGAGGTGACCGAGGCGGCCCAGGCGCTCGAGCAGCTGGCGGCGAGCGGCACCGCCAATCGCGAAGCGCTTGAACTGCTGGAGGATATCCGGCTCCAGCAGAAGCTGACCGCCTCGGAGGTCAGTTTCCGCGAGGCGCCGCAGCCGAAGCGCCCGCGCTGGCCGCTTGCCGCGGGGGTGGCCGGCCTGGCACTGCTGCTCGTCATCGGCGGCGCCCTGTACGTTACCCGGCCGTGGGCACGAGCTGTCGCCACGGCGGACATTGCCGCGGCGCTGCCGACGGTCGCACCGACGGCGGCGCCCACCGCCGTACCGACGGCGGTACCCACCGCCGTGCCGACGGCGGCGCC
>DAOUBZ010000042.1:0-2738 GCA_034432515.1 Chloroflexaceae bacterium
GCGCAGATCGGCGACATCATGTTCCAGGGCCACTGGCAGTGGGTGTCGAACGCGCTGCAGGCCACGTCGGCCGCGGTCGAGAACATCAACCGCAACGCCTACCCGGGCATCGCCCGCAGCGGCAGCGGCGAGGGTGGCTACGCCGCCCCCGAGGTCGGCGGATTCCGCCCGAAGCGCCTTCGCTCGCGCTTCAACCGCTAGCAGGAGGTAGGGGACTGGATCCAGACTACAGCCTCCTGAGCCTGTAGCCTGGATCCAGTCCCCCCCCTAGCCTCGGCCATGATCAGTCTGCTCTACCATAGCCATACCATCGTTCCGGCGCACCTCGCCGAGCTCGAGGCCCTGAGCCTGGTCGAGCCCGACGAGCAGATCCTTGTCGCCCTCGATGGCGTCCTGCTCGACGAGGCCGGCAAACGGTTGAGCGGACCGACCCTGCACGATTACTGCCTGATCACCAGCCTGCGCATCATTCTCTGGGCCCGCGATTATGGGCGCCACCTCTGCTGCGCCTTCCCCCTGGCTGAGCTCTGCGAGGTGCAGGGCCACGGCCTCGACCCGCTCCACGCCCAGGTGCAACTGCGCTTCGCCGCCCCCGAGGAGGAGGACCAGCGCTTCACGCTGACCCTGCTGCCGCTCGCTGACCTGCAGGCCGCGCTCACCCTGCTGCGCGCCGCCAGCGAGACGGCCCGCGCTATGCTCGCCGCCGGCTACGCCGCCCGCGACGCTGGCCCCGAGGTGCTGGCAGTGCTGAGTGAGCAGATCTACGGACACGTGGACGGACTGCGGCCCGGCGAGGCACCCTACCGCTGGCTCGGCGCCTCGCCCGGCATCCCTAGCATTCCCGTCCCCGCCTTTCAGCAGGATCCGGCAAGCCTGCCGCCCGGCCAGGTCTATGCCGCGGGCCGCCTCGCCCGCTCGGCGTGGGACACCCTGCGCCGCTCACTGCGCGAGGCCGACCTGCCCTTTGACATCAGTGCCCTGAACAGTGGGAGCCTGCGCGACCTGGCCGACGCGGTGCGGGCGATCAACGAACTGGTCACGACGGTGTCGAGCAACCCCGTGGCCCAGCAGATGGCGATGAGCCTGATCAATCGGCAGGGTGGCGTGCAGGGCGTGAGCCAGGCAATGAGCCAGGTGGTCAACGACGATGGTGCCGGCGCGTCCGTGGCTCCCGAGGCCACTGCGCCCCCACCGACGCCAGCCAGCCCTGCGCCGGCAGCGGCCCCGCGCAGCTACCACGAGATCCCGCTGCGTCGCCGTGGCAGCCCTGCGCCGGGTACGCCAGCACCGCGCGCCAGTGCGCCCGCCGAGACACCCGCAGATCCGCAGGCGCCTGCACAGCCCATCCACGACCGGCGCGACATCCCGCTGCGCCGCCGCGGCCCGGCCCTCGGCACGTCCCGGCCCTACCATCACGGTCCGCTTCCCGCCGCCATGAGCGGCTCGGGCGACGCCGGCCCCGATGAACGACCGGCATCCGATGAGCGCCGCCAGTCCGCCAGCGCGCGGGCAGAACCAGTAACGGCACTAGACTAGGGAATGACTATGAGCACTCGCCCGTATCTCGGCGTCAACGTCAATGCGGCCAGCGTGGATGAGATGCGCTACCGCGGGCTGCTCGAGGAGGGCGAGACCCTGCTCGCCCTTTTCGACGGCGTGCTGCTGGACGATCAGCGCCGCCGCGTCGGCGGCCTCGCCCTGTCCGACTTCGTCGCCCTGACCGACAAACGCGTGATTACCTGGGCGCGCGGGTTCTTCAACGATACCGTCGATAGCTTCGAGTGGCGCGATGTGGACGTGGTCCAGGCCGAGACCTGGGATCCCTGGCATGGCCGCGTGACGCTGGCCTTCCGCCTGCCCGCAGTAGCGCCCCGCACCCGGCGGATCGCGATCAATGGCTCGACCGAGGTGCCTGGCTCCGGCGAACGGTTGCTTATCAATACGCTCGACTATATGCCCGCCGATGATGTGAATACCTTCGCCCAGATGGTCGGCCTGGTGGGCGATCAGATCGTCGCCGGGGTCAGTAGCGAGGAACTGGTGGCGGCATTCAGCGAGCAGTTCCCAGCGGTGGACCGCGAGCCGCTGCAGCCCTTCTTCACCGTCCCCGAGCCGACGCCGCCTGCCCCGCCGCCGCCCGGCGAGGGCGCCACCTCGCCCGTCCGCCGGCGCTGGTGGCAGTTTGGCGAGCGTGACGATTCCCAGCCGGACACGTTCTCGGCGACGACGCCAGCCAACCTGATCGCCTCGTACGAGAGCCAGCGCAGCGCCGCCTCCGCCGGGAGCGGCGTGCCGGCAATGCCGCTGCCGGGGCCGGTTGGCCCGTTGCCCACCCTGCCCGAGCAGCCGAGCATGTACGAGGTCAGTCGCTCGCTGCGCCTGGTGCTCGAAGCGCCGCGCCGGCTGGCGCGCGGGCTGCGCCGGGCCTCCGAAGCGGTGGGTGGCGCCACCGAACTGGTCAATGGCATGCAGGATCCGCGGGTGCGCCGCAATGCGATGCGCGGCCTCTACCACGCCGCGGCCCAGCAGGAGGCCGAGGGCGGCCCGCTGGCCCCCGTCGGGCCGGTTGTGCGCGCCGCAGTGCGCTTCGCCGAGCCGCTGGAGGAGCCCCAGGTCGAGAACCAGCAGTCGCGCCGCATCCAGGTGCGCGCGAACGTGCGCCGGGCACCTGCCCCGCCGCCCGTCGAAGGGGAAGCGGACGCCCCGCAGGCGCCCGGAATCGACGTGCCCGCTGCAGC
>DAOUBZ010000043.1:0-5573 GCA_034432515.1 Chloroflexaceae bacterium
AGCGCATCGACGGCGGCGACCCCGAGCAGCAGACCGAGGGCGCCGTGGCCAAGTACTTCGCCACCGAGAGCGGCAACAAGGCCGCCGAGGATGCCATTCAGGCCCACGGTGGTTACGGCTACACCAAGGAGTACATGGTCGAGAAGATCAAGCGCGACGTCCGCATCACCTGCATCTACGAGGGCACCTCGGAGATCCTCGAGTGGACGATCGCCCGCGATCGCTGGCAGCACCACCTGAAGACCCGTGGCGCCTTCTACAATGACTGGGCCAACCAGATTGACCAGGTGGCGCGCCAGCACCCGGATAGCGGTGCGGCTGCGGCCGCCCTGGCGATGCGCGCGCTGGCGGTGATCCTCGAGCGTTGCCGCCTCGACCGGCTGACCCGCAACCAGCACATCCTCTTCCGCCTCGGCGAGTTGATCGCCTGGGCCGAGACCGCGGCGATCTTCAGCGAGCGCGCGGCCACCAAGCCCAGCAGCGCAGTGCCCTTCAGCCAGGAGACGCTGAAGACCATGGCCCGCGTCCACGCCCGCGAGGCCGCCATGAAGGTTGCCGCCGACGGGCTGCGCTGGTGCATCAGCGCCGGCCAGACCGACCCGAACCTGGCCGCGAGCATTGGCCTGCCGGCGATCTACAACGCTCAGGCCGGCCAGATCGACGACATGAACACTGTCGCCGAGCGCCTGATCGCGGCGTTCCCGGCGGAGTAAACCAGCCCCCGCAGCCCCCGCCCCCGCTCCCGCCAACCGGGAGCGGGGGAGTCGCAGCAGCGCGGGGGTGAGGGTCGCGAAGGAGCTTTACCAATGGACACTTCCGATCGCGCCGTTGCCATCGTCGGCGTCGGCGCCATCCTCCCCGATGCACCCAACGCGCGGGCCTTCTGGGAGAATATCCTCAACAAACGCTACAGCATCAGCGAGACACCGCCCGAGCGCTGGCTGCTCGCCGATTACTATGACCCTGACCACAACGCCCCGGATAAGACCTATTCAAAGATCGGCGGCTGGGTCAGGGGCTTCAAGTTCGACTGGCAGCGTTTCCGCATCCCGCCCCGTGTTGCCTCGGCGATGGACGAGGGCCAGCAGTGGGCGGTCAGTGTCGCCGCCGAGGCCCTGGCCGACTATGGCTACCCCGACCGGCCGCTCAACACCGAGAATACGGGCGTCATCCTCGGCACCGCGATGGGCGGTGAGTTGCACTACTTCACCAATCAGCGCATCATCTTCCCCGAGTATGCCCGCTTCCTGAGCAATACGCCGGCCTTCCAGGCGCTGCCCGCCGATGTGCGGGCGGCCATCCTCGCCCAGTTCCACGCCGAGATGGACCGCACACTGCCCCCGGTCACCGAGGACTCGATGCCAGGCGAGTTGCCCAACATCGTGTCCGGGCGCGTGGCCAACGTGCTCAACCTGCGCGGTCCGAACTTCATCACCGACGCCGCCTGCGCCTCCACCTTCGCCGCAGTCGACGCCGCGGTGGAGATGCTGAGCGAGGGCCACGTCGATGCGGTGATCACCGGCGGCGTCGACCGCAACATGGGTCCCTCGACCTTTGTCAAGTTCTGCAAGATCGGCGCGCTCTCCGAAACCGGTTCGCGCCCCTTCGGCGATGGCGCCGACGGCTTCGTGATGGGCGAGGGCTCGGCGATGTTCGTGCTCAAGCGCCTGGCTGACGCCGAGCGGGACGGCGATACGATCTACGCCGTGATCCGCGGCGTGGGCGCCTCGTCCGACGGCAAGGGCAAGGGCATCACCGCGCCCAACCCGGTCGGCCAGGTCTACGCCATCGAGCGGGCCTGGAAGAACGCCGGGCTTGACCCGGCGACCGCGACCCTGGTGGAGGCGCATGGCACGAGCACCCGCGTCGGCGACGTGGTCGAGGTCGAGAGTCTGACGAAGGTCTTCGGCGGCGCCGAGCGCGGCCGGATCGGCCTGGGCTCGGCCAAGAGCAACATCGGCCACCTCAAGGCCGGCGCCGGCGCAGCCGGGCTGCTCAAGGCGGTCTTCGCGCTCCACGAGAAGATCCTGCCGCCGACGCTCAACTGCGAGCGGCCCAACCCAAATATCGACTTTGCCGCCACGCCCTTCTACCTGCTCCACGAGGCCCGCGAGTGGGAGCGCCCCGGCAATGTCCCGCGGCGGGCCGCGGTGAGCGCCTACGGCTTCGGCGGCACCAACTTCCACCTGGTGC
Source organism: Chloroflexaceae bacterium (assembly GCA_034432515.1). GTDB lineage: Bacteria > Chloroflexota > Chloroflexia > Chloroflexales > Chloroflexaceae > JACAEO01. The sequence goes on from DAOUBZ010000043.1 coordinate 2,194, forward strand.
TGGAGGAGTACGTGCCGGGCATGCTCCGCACCGAGCCCCAGCGTTACCAGGGCGCCACGGTGCCCGGCCCGAGTAGTAGCAACCCGGCCGGCGGCGGGAGCAGCCACTACAGCGCCCCGGCCCAGGTGGCCCAGAAGCCGCCCCTGCGCGGTATCCTCGCGCTGGGCGCTGATAGCCCGGCTGAACTGAGCACGCGGATCGAGGAGAGCCTGCGCAAGGTTGAGGGCGGCTGGACGCCCCCGGTCGCGGCGCCTGAACCCGCCGAACTGCGCAAGGCCGAGCGCCTGGTGATCGACTTCGCCGATCGCGCCGACCTGCTCGATAAGCTCGGCAAGGCGAAGAAGGCCGCCAGCCTCAACGCGGCCGCCGCCTGGAAGCCGCTCGCGGCCCAGGGTGTCTTCCGCGGCAGTGGCCCGGTTGCCGGCAAGGTCGCCTTCCTCTTCCCCGGCCAGGGCTCGCAGTACCTCAACATGGGCCGCGAACTGGCGCGGGTCTCGCCCGCCGTCGCCGCAGTCTTCGCTGAGGCCGACCGGGTGATGACGCCCATCCTTGGCCGCCCGCTGACCGATTACCTCTTCGTCGAGAGCGATGACCCCGCGGTGATCAAGCAGGCCGAAAAGGCCCTGATGCAGACGGCGATCACCCAGCCGGCGATGCTCACCCTCGACATCGCGCTGCTGACCCTGCTCGCCGAGTATGGCATCAAGCCCGATATGGTGATGGGCCACTCGCTGGGCGAGTACGGCGCCCTGGTGGCCGCCGGGATCATGCCCTTCGCCGAGGCGCTTGAGGCCGCTGCCGCCCGTGGCGCCGAGATGACCAAGGTCAGCGTCGATGACAACGGCTGGATGGCCGCGGTGATGGCGCCCCTGAACGTGGTCGAGGCCACGCTCAAGGAGGTCGACGGCTACGTGGTCGCCGCCAACATCAACAGCTACGGTCAGGCCGTCATCGGCGGCGCCAGCAAGGCCGTGGAGCAGGCGATCGCCGCCTTTGGCGCCAAGGGCTTCCAGGCTCAGCGCATCCCGGTGAGCCACGCCTTCCACACGCGCATTGTCGCCCCGGCCTCCGGCCCGCTGCGCAAGGTGCTCGACCGGCTGCATATCGCCGAGCCGAAGCTGCCGCTGGTGGCCAATGTCACCGGCGAGCTCTACCCCACCACCATCGAGGGCATCAAGGATATCCTTGAACTGCAGATCGCCTCGCCGGTGCAGTGGGTCAAGGGCCTTGAGACGATGTACCGCGAGGGCTGCCGCATCTTCGTCGAGTGCGGGCCCAAGAAGGCGCTCAAGGGCTTCGTCGATGATGTGCTCGGCCGCAAGCCCGATGTGGTCTCGCTCTTCACCAACCATCCGAAGACCGGCGAGCTCGCCAGCTTCAACCAGGCGCTCTGTGGCCTGTACGCGGCCGGCCTCGGCGCAAGCGAGCCGCAGCCGCAGGACGTGGCTCCCGCCCGGGCGCACCTGTCCGCCGTCGACAGCGAGTACGCCCAGGCCTCGTCAGTAGAGGATACGACCGTGACACACACGAACGGCAATGGCGCCCATTCCACCGGGGCCACGAACCTGGACGACCTCGGCAGGCTGCTGGCCCAGGCGCTCCAGGGCGCGAGCGCGCAGCCCGCGGCCCGCGGCGCCCAGCCTGTGGCCTACGACCGCAACGTGCCGCCGGCCGGCTCGGTGATCATCTCTGGCACCGGCCTGGGCCTGCCCGGCGCCGAGAAGCCGGTGATGGCCGAGGATAACGCCGCCCGCATCCTGCGTGGCGAGCAGTTGATCGACCTCATCCCCGAGCGCTTCCGCCGCCAGATGGTGCGCAAAGGTGTGACCCGCGTGGTCAAAGGTGAAGACGGCGCCGGCAGCTTCCAGACCATCGACCACGCCGATGATGTCATTCGCCTGGCCGGTCGCCCGGGGAGTTTCGACCTCACTGCCGAGTATGGCGTGCCCGCCAAGCTCGTCGAGGCGCTCGATATCACCTCCCAGCTGGCGATGGCCGCCGGCCTCGATGCGCTGCGTGAAGCCGGCATCCCGCTTGTGCAGACCTACAAGAAGACCAGCAAGGGCACCTTCCTGCCCGAGCGCTGGATGCTGCCCGAGGCGCTGCGTGATGAGACCGGTGTGATCTTCGCCAGCGCCTTCCCCGGCTACGACCAGCTGGCCGATGAGATGCAGCGCTACTACGAGCACGAGAATCGCCTGGCGCTGCTGGAGGAGCTCGAGAACCTGCGCACGACTTCGCAGGACGAGGCGACGCTGGCGATGCTCACGCGCCGCATCGCCGCCCTGCGCGAGGAGATCGCCGCCAACCCGTATCAGTTCGAGCGGCGCTTCCTCTTCCGCATCCTGGCCATGGGCCACAGCCAGTTCGCCGAGTACATCGGCGCCCGTGGCCCGAATACGTCGGTCAATGCGGCCTGCGCCTCCACCGCCCAGGGCGTCGCGATCGCTGAGGACTGGATCCGCAGCGGCCGCTGCCGCCGTGTGCTGGTCATCGGCGCTGACGATGTCACCAGCGACCATCTGCTCGAGTGGATCGGCGCGGGCTTCCTGGCCACCGGCGCCGCCGCCACCGATGACAAGGTCGAAGAGGCCGCCCTGCCCTTCGACCGGCGCCGCCACGGTACGCTGCTCGGTATGGGCGCCTGCGCCCTGCTGGTTGAGAGCGAGGACGCGGTGCGCGAGCGCGGTATGCGCGGCATCGTCGAGTTGCTCGCCAGCGAGACCCGCAATAGCGCCTTCCACGGCACACGCCTCGATGTGGACCATATCAGCGCTGTGCTGGAGAGCCTGGTCACCGCCGCCGAGCGCCGCTTCGGCCTCGATCGCTACGCGATGGCCGCCCATACGGTCTTCGTCTCCCACGAGACCTACACCCCCGCCCGCGGCGGTAGCGCCTCGGCTGAGGTGGCCGCCCTGCGCCGCACCTTCGGCCCCGCGGCCAGCGAGGTGGTGGTGGCCAATACCAAGGGCTTCACCGGCCACCCGATGGGCGTCGGTATCGAGGATGTGATCGCGGTGAAGATCCTCGAGCACGGCATCGTGCCGCCCGTGCCCAACTACCGCGAGGTCGACCCTGAACTCGGCACGCTGAACCTCAGCCGCGGCGGGCGCTATCCGGTGCGCTATGCCATCCACTTCGCGGCCGGCTTCGGCTCGCAGATCGCGATCACCCTGCTGCGACGCGTGCCCGGCGGCCCCAGCCGGATCGACAATCGCCACCGCTACGACTACTGGCTCGCCCAGGTTAGCGGCTATGACCAGGCCGAGACCGAGGTGGTCCAGCGCGTGCTGCGTGTGAAGGCCCAGGGCGCGCCCAAGCGCGTGCCCGCGCCGAGCATGTGGCAGCCTGGCACCGGCCCGGTGGTGCGCGCCGCCGCG
>DAOUBZ010000044.1:0-5262 GCA_034432515.1 Chloroflexaceae bacterium
GGAGACGCGGCAGCCGCGGCCGTAGCCCAGGGTATGCGCCGCACCGAAGAGTTGCGCCGCGTCGCCGATCAGTGGTTGCACGCCGAGCCCATTGGCGCCGGCCACATTCAGCACGCCGCCGGGGCGGAGCAGCGCATGGGCCTCCACCAGCCAGCGCCGGCCCAGCGCGCGGCTCTGGGGGACCATGAGCACCACCCGGTCGTAGGCCGCGGCTGCCGCGGGCAGCTGGCTTACCTGCTCGCTGACGTGCGCCTGGGTGACGCCATTGGCCGTCAGGGTCAGCGCGGCCATCCGCAGGGCGATCAGGCTGGGGTCGCTCAGCGTCAGCCGGCCGTGGGGTAGCAGGCGGGCGAGGGCGACGCCGAGCGCGCCGTGGCCGCAGCCGAGCAGCAGCACCCGCTCGTCCGGGGCGGGCCGGATCAACTCGGCGGCGAGAACTGCTGCGTCGGGGATCCGCTCAGCCTGCTCAAGGCCCGGCTTGCTCACCACGGTCAGCGGCATGCCGGCGAGCGTCGCGCTGAAGCGGAAGGTTGTGCTGTAGGCGTCAGCCCCCATAGCGCCTGGCGATCGCATCAACCTGCGGGCCATAGCCCTCGCCGAAGAGGTTCAGGTGGTTGAGCAGGTGATACAGATTGTAGAGCCCACGCCGCTCGGTGTAGCCGGGCTCGAGCGGCCAGGCGGCGTTGTACGCCGCGTAGAAGCGCGGCGTGAAGCCGCCGAAGAGCTCAGTGAAGGCCAGTTCGGCCTCACGGTCGCTGTAGGAGATGGCCGGGTCGATCAGCGCGGCAGCGCCGCCGGGGGCCGCCACCACATTGCCGCCCCAGAGGTCGCCGTGGATGAGCGCGGGAGCGCGCGGCACATCGCCGAGCAGATCGTCGAGCCGCTCAACGACGCGCTCGAGCGCCCGCCGGCGAGCCACGGGCAGCAGGCCGGCCGATGCGGCCAGCGCGATCTGCGGCAGCAGGCGCCGCTCGCGGAAGAAGGCGACCCAGTCGTCGAGCCAGCCGTTGGCCTGGGGGGTGCCACCGATGAAGTTGTCACGCTCCAGGCCGTAGGCCGGGGCGGTGTGGCGATGCAGCGCGGTAAGCGCCTCGCCCAGCACGGCCTGGTCTGGGCCGGCACCACCACCTTCGAGCCACTCGCTCAACACGGCGGCAGGCTTCGCCGTCACACCGTCCTGGGCCAGCAACACCGCGGGCACCCGGACCGCGCCGGCGGCGGCCAGACAGCGCAGCCCGTGGGCCTCGGCGGCGAGCATAGCGGCCGCCTGGCCGCCACGGGCCCACTTGAGGGCGAATTGGCGGCCCCCGGCGGTGATGCGCAGCAACTGGGCGCCAAAGCTGCCGCCACGCGGCTCCAGCCGCTCCAGCGGGGCGCCAACCGCTGACGCAATCGCTGCCGCAAGCTCCGGTGGGAGCAGCCGGCTCACGACTGAACTCCTCATAGGCCCTCGCGCTCCCGGATGTAGGCCAGCAACCCGTGACTGCCGGCATCGACCAGGCGGAAGACGTGGTCGAAGCCGCCGCTGTAGTAGGGATCGGGCACCTCACGGGTGCCCAGGCCAGGGGCGTGATCAAGCAGCAGGCTGACCTCGGCCGCGCCGCGGCGCTGCATGCGGCGCAGCGCGTAGAGGTTCTCATCGTCCATCGCGACAATGTAGTCGAACCGTTCAAAGTCGCTCGTGGTGATCTGCCGGGCGCGCTGCCCATTGGCGTCAATACCGTGGCGGGCCAGGATGGCCAGCGTGCCATGGTGCGGCGGCTCACCGACATGCCAGCTGCCGGTCCCCGCCGAGTCGATCACGAAGTGCTCCGCCAGGCCCGCCTCGCTCACCCGCTGGCGGAAGACCGCCTCGGCCATCGGCGAGCGACAGATATTGCCCATACACACAAACAGCACTCGCACTGGCGTGCGCCGCTCCATACGGCGAACTCCTTTCTGGGTGATTTGACTTTTGCATCGACCTCAACTATAATTGCGCCCATTGTAAAACATAGTCGTGACATCCGCCGCGGTTCGACCCTCCAGCCTGTAACAAGAAGTACGACGGCATCGGAGAGCCAGCCATTTCGCGGAGCCTGCAGCAGGCGCCGGCATGGATACCCTCGCGCTTCGCCGCCAGCCGGCGGTGCGAGGATATCGCTGAGAGAATGCGCATACCCATGGAGCGCCAGCCTGCCGTCCAGGAGGCGCTTTTTTATGCGCCATGCCACCAGGCGTTGTCACGGCGCGAATCTAACACTGTGGTAGGAGGCTTTGAAGCATGTCGGTGCAACCGGATCAGGAGACCCTGGAGGGCAACGAGGAGCTCGATTGGACCACGCTGCTCGATGAGTACGACTACGCCCGGCCGCAGCGCGGCGAACTGCGCGACGGCCTGGTGATGCAGATCGAAGACAGCGGCATTCTGGTGTCGATCGGGACGAAGCGCGAGGGCGTGATCCCGGCGCAGGATCTGCGCCAGATGGGTGAGGAGTTCCTCAGTGCGCTGAAGCTGGGCGATACGATCCAGGTCTATGTCCAGGAGCCCGAGAGCCGCGACGGCGATCTGATCCTCTCGCTGACCATGGTGCAGGTGGCGAAGGATTGGGAGTACGCCGAGCAGCTGTTCAAGGACGGCGGGATCACACGCTGCAAGGTGATCGGCTTCAACAAGGGCGGTCTGCTGGTCCAGTTCAATCGCATCCGCGGCTTCGTGCCGGCCTCGCAGGTGGCGCAACTCCACGGGCGCACCGCCGCCGAGGAGCGCCAGCAGGCCCTGCAGAAGATGGTCAATCAGGAGATCCCGCTGAAGGTGATCGAGGTCGATCGCGAGCGCAACCGCCTGGTGCTCTCCGAGCGCAGCGCGACCCAGGAGTGGCGCAAGGCTCAGAAGCAGCGCCTGCTCACCGAGCTGCAGCCCGGCGATGTGCTCACCGGCCGCGTCAACCAGCTCACCAACTTCGGCGCGTTCATCGATCTGGGCGGCGCCGATGGCCTGGCCCATATCTCCGAGCTCAGCTGGCAGCGCGTCAACCATCCGCGTGAGGTGCTGCAGCCCGGCCAGGAGGTCAAGGTCGTGGTGGTCGAGATAGACCGCGAGCGCGAGCGCATCGGCCTGTCGATCCGCCAACTCCAGGCCAACCCCTGGGATACGATCGACCAGCGCTACGCCCTGGGCCAGCTGGTCAGCGGCCCGGTCACCAATGTGACCCCCTTTGGCGCCTTCGTGCAGGTCGAAGAGGCCGTCGAGGGTCTGATCCACGCCAGTGAGCTCGATGTTGACCCGCAGACCCAGCCGCGCGACGTGCTGCAGCCGGGCCAGATCGTCACGGCCAAGGTGATCAGCCTGGACCGCCAGCGCCAGCGCATGGGCCTCTCGCTCCGCCGCGTGAGCGAGGGCGAGAGCCGGCCCGCCGAGGCCCCGGTCGCCGAGGCTCCGGTCGCCGAGGCTCCGGTCGCCGAGGTCGCCGAGGTCACGGCAGCCCCGGCAAGCGAGGCGCCAGCCGCCGAGTGACGGGGACACGACGTCGCCTGTAGGGCCGAAGCATTGGCTGCACCAATGCTTCGGCCCTATTTGCATGCGCGGCCATCCCGCCCGGTCGCGGCCACCCCGCCCGCTTGCCGGCCAACGCAGGCCGTGGTATCGTTGCGCGGCCCTGCCAACGATCATCCGGGACTTGTCACCACCCGGGATGCAGCGCCGGTGCGCCCTTGCCGGTGCATCCGGCAACGTCCATGGCTACCAGGGAGCGACCCATGCGCGTGCTTTCCGCCGATGATGTGCGCCGCTCGGTGTCGATGCCGGCGGCCATCGATGCCGTCGAGGCCGCCTTCGTTCGCCTCGCAACCGGCCAGGCCGACGTGCCGCTGCGCGTCCAGATCGCGACCCCCGAGCGTGAGGGTGTGAGCTTCTTCATGCCCGCCCGCCTTGGTGGCGCGCCCGCGCCCGCCCTCGGGCTCAAGGTGGTGTCGGTCTTCCCCGGGAACCTTGGGCGCGGCGAGCCTAGCATCTATGCCCTGGTCAACCTCTTCGATCCCGCGAGCGGTCGCCCCCTTGCCGTACTCGATGGCACCTATCTCACCGCGCTGCGCACCGGTGCCGCCTCTGGCGTGGCCACCCGCCACCTGGCGCGCGCCGATGCCCGCGTACTGGCGATCTTCGGCGCGGGTGCCCAGGCCCTGCTCCAGGTGCTGGCCGTGTGCGCCGTGCGCCCGATCGAGCGCGTCTGGATCGTCAACCGCACCCGTGAGCGGGCCCGGTTGCTCGCCGACCGCCTGCGCGACGCCGGGCTCACCCAGGATCTGCGCATCGCGCCTGGCCCGGCGCAGGCCCTGGCCGAGGCCGACGTGGTCTGTACGGCCACCTCGTCGCCCACGCCGCTCTTTGCTGATGCCGATCTGCGCCCGGGCACCCACATCAATGCCATCGGCGCCTATCGGCCAGCGATGGCCGAGATCCCGGCTGCCAGCCTGGCCCGCGCCCGTGTGGTGGTGGACCAGCGCCAGGCCGCCTGGGCCGAGGCCGGCGATCTGATCCAGGCGCGGGATGCCGGGGTGATCAGCGAGGCCGACATCGCCGGCGAGCTGGGCGAAGTGGCGGCCGGCACGGTGCCGGGCCGGAGCGGGCCCGCCGAGATCACCTGCTTCAAGTCGGTGGGCAGCGCCGTGCAGGACGTGGCCGTGGCCGCCCTGGCGTTCACCCGGGCCAGCGAATTGGGACTCGGGGTGGAGGTGACGCTCTGACGGGCCTGGACCATGCCCCGGGTATCCTTCCCGGCTCACGCAGCGTTTGTAGAGTCGAAGCTCGCAACGAACCGCGGTAGGCGCGTGGCGCCCGCCGGGCGCCCGACGGAACAAGGAGCATAACATTGAGGAACATCTGTGTCGTCGGCACCGGGTATGTGGGGCTGACCACCGGCGTCTGTTTCGCCGACCTGGGCAATAGCGTGACCTGTGTCGAGATCAACCTGGAGAAGCTGGAGCAGCTGCGCAGCGGCAAGTCGCCGATCTATGAGCCGGGCCTGGAGGAGCTACAGGAGCGCAATATGCGCGCCGGGCGCCTGCGTTTCACCGACGACTACGCCGTCGCGCTGGCCGAGGCCGAGCTGATCTTCATCACCGTCGGCACACCCATGGGGCCGGATGGCGCAGCCGACCTGAGCCAGGTCGAGGCGGCCGCGCGGAGCATCGGCCAGCACCTGGTCCGCGACGCGATCATCATCGACAAGAGCACCGTGCCGGTGGGCACCGGCGATATGGTCCACGAGATCATCAGCGCCT
>DAOUBZ010000045.1:0-1812 GCA_034432515.1 Chloroflexaceae bacterium
GCCGGGACGAGGGTGGCAGGCTTCGTCGTGAGCCCTGGCCTGAGCCCAGACGAAGGCTCAGCCGAACGGCCGGGGGAGGCCGAAGCCTGTATCGAAGGGGCGTTCGCGTTCCGACGTTGCATCAGCCCTGCCGGGAAAGCGGCCAGGGCGGCGTTACTGCCGCGCCTGTGCTACGATAGAGGGCACGTAGCCGAAAGGACAGCACGATGACACAGGAGCAATGGAGCGCCGTTGACCAGTACCTCGGAGCGCTGCTGGCGCCGCCCGATGCCGCGCTGGATGCGGCCCTGGAGGCGACACTGGCGGCGGGCATGCCGTCAATCAACATCTCGCCGCTGCAGGGCAAGTTGTTGCAGGTTCTGGCCCACGCGGTACAGGCGCGGCGCATCCTCGAGTTGGGCACGCTGGGTGGCTACAGCGCGATCTGGCTGGCGCGGGCACTGCCGCCGGGCGGGCAACTGATCACGCTGGAGGCCAACCCGGAGCACGCCGCAGTGGCCCGGGCCAACCTGGAGCGCGCCGGGCTGGCTGGCACAGTCGAGGTGCGGGTTGGGCCGGCGCTGGCCGCGCTACCGGCGCTGGCGGCGCAAGGCCCACCGTGGTTCGACCTGGTCTTCCTCGACGCCGACAAGGCCAACCTGGCGGCCTACTTCCGCTGGGCGCGGGCGCTGACGCGGCAGGGCGGCCTGATCATCGCCGACAACGTGGTGCGCAAAGGCGCAGTCATTGATGCAACGAGCGCCGACCCGAACGTCCAGGGCGTGCGCGCCCTCACCGCTGCGCTGGCCGCCGACACGGGCGTGCTCGCCACCGTACTCCAGACCGTGGGCAGCAAGGGCTACGACGGGCTGGTGCTGGCCCTGGTCAGCGGCGAGGTGCTGCCGCCACCCGCGGCCTGATGCCTGCCGGACACGTACCTGTCGTGCTGCAGTTAGCACATGGTGCGAAGCGTAAGGGGGTACACCTTCTCAGGTCGGGATGACTTCGAGCGCCTGCATGCCGCCCCTCACAATCCCGGCGGGCATACGCTGGTCAAAGGTGGCGAGCTTGCCACCCTGGGCCACTGCTAACCCCAACAGGTAGACATCGGTGACCTGTGTGTGGGTGAGGAGCGTGTCGGGACGGAGGATCGCCGTCAGGCTGATCGCGTCCGGCCAGAAGGTATGCCCCTGGGAAGCGCACAACCGCCGCAACACAGCGAGTACGACCGGCGCATCACCCGGCCGGTTAGGATAGTTTGGATGACTGGCAATTCGTACGAAGCCATTCTCGGTAATCGGGCACGTCGCCCAGGCCGCCTTCCCTCGCTCGGCAAACCAGCGGTGCGCAGCTTCGTGATACACGTGCATCGGGTCGCTCAAGGCGAGCAGCACATTGACATCGAGCAAATAGGGGCTCAAGGCTGTTCGTCACGGAGCTGATTGATCAGTTCTGGCGTAACAACCCGCGCATCTGGCTGAACCGGAAACAATGGGAGATCGTTGCGCGTGTCGCGCCATTCGGATCGCGCAAGCGCCTGGCGCGCAAGATCCGACAACACCTTCCCGATCGACACGCCGCGCTGACGTGCCAGTTCTTTGGCCGCCAGAAGCACATCTTCTTCCAGGTCGATTGTCGTGCGCATGACACCGCTCCTAATACTACAACGAGGGTTGTCATTCCGAGCCCTTCGCTTCGCTCAGGGTAAACTCCGCGAGGAATCCCGGCGGTGATGCCATCCCGAGACCCTTCGCTTCGGCTACGCCTCCGCTCAGGGTGACAGGTGTACGGCGTACTGATGCGGCAGAAGGCCAACCTTCGTTGTAGTACTAA
>DAOUBZ010000046.1:0-6116 GCA_034432515.1 Chloroflexaceae bacterium
CGCCCCTGCGTGTGGTAGGATGCAGGCTGGCTGGAACTATGGGTCGCAGCATTTGCTGTGCCAAAGCTGCGACCTTACGGGGCGCGGCGGGTTACGCCCCAGTCACCTGGAGCACGAGCATGTCACAGACCATCCTGGTCGTGGACGACGACCGCGAGATTGCGCGCCTGGTGCGGGCCTACCTGGAGCAGGCCGGCTTTCGCGCCGTCTGTGCCTATGACGGGACCACTGCGCTGCGCCTGATCGGCAGCGAACGCCCCGCCTTGCTGGTGCTCGACCTGATGCTGCCCGACCGCGACGGGCTCGAGCTCGCCCGCAGCCTGCGCGCCGACCCGGCGACCGCCAGGCTACCGATCATTATGCTGACCGCCCGGGTTGATGACACCGACCGCATCGTTGGCCTTGAGCTTGGCGCTGACGATTATGTCACCAAGCCCTTCAACCCGCGCGAGGTAGTGGCCCGCGTACGCGCGGTGCTGCGCCGGAGCGTAGGAGTGCCCGCCACTAGCCAGCACCTGCGGCATGGCGACCTGCTGCTCGACCTCGACGCCCACCGGGTGATGGTGGCCGGCACTGAGGTGGAATTGACGCCGACGGAGTTTGACCTGCTGGCACTGCTGCTGCGTAACCCGGGCCACGCGTTCACCCGCAGCGAGCTGATCGAGCAGGGCCTCGGCTACGCGTACGCGGGGATGGAGCGCACGGTTGATAGCCACATCAAGAACCTGCGCAAGAAGCTCGAGCGCGATCCCAGCGCACCACCGCTGATCGAGACGGTCTATGGCGTTGGCTATCGCCTCCGTCAACCCTGAGGATTGACGAGTGACAAGGCGCGCCAGGCGACTGGAGCACTCGTCATGCAGCACACCATGCACCGCCTCTGGCTCCAACTCGCGATCGGCTTCGCGCTTGTGGCGCTGCTGAGCACGGTGACCGTTGCCACGCTGGCCAATGCGCGGGCCGCTGCGACCTTTCGCGGCTACCTGGTGCAGAGCCAGCTGGCCGAGAGCGGCGTGATCGAGCGGCTCGCCGCCTACTACGAGGCCAACGGTTCGTGGGCGGGCGCCGAGGCGCTGCTGCCACAGGCGCCGGGTGCCGGATCCCGGCCGGGGCGCGGGCCGGGCCAGGGCGCCGGGGGGCCGCCGTGGAGCAGCCTGGCGCTGGCCGATGCCGAGGGGCGGATCGTGGCCGACCCGGGGCAACTGACGACGGGCGCGACGCTGAGCGCGCGGCAGCGGGCCGCGGCCCTGCCGATCGTTGTCGCGGGGCGTACGGTGGGTTACCTGCTGGCCGGCACGCGCGGGACGGCTGCGCTGCCGCCGGCAGCACAGCGCTTTCTCAGCGCGCTGAACGGCACCTTCTGGATGGCGGGGCTGCTGGCGGGCGGCCTGGGGCTGGGGCTGGGGCTGCTGATCGCCTGGGGTCTGGCCGCTCCCCTGAGCCGGCTCGCCACCGGGGCGCGACGCATTGCCGCAGGCCATCTCAACGAGCGGGTGCCGCTGGCCGGCCCGGCCGAGGTGCGGACGGTCGCGGCGGCGTTCAATGACATGGCTGCGGCGCTGGAGGCCGGCGAGGCCGAGCGCCGGCAGATGGTTGCCGATATCGCCCATGAACTGCGCACCCCGCTGACGGTGATCCAGGGCAATCTGCGAGCCATCCTCGATGATGTCTACCCGCTCAGCAAGACCGAGGTGGCGACGATCTACGAGGCCAGCCAGGGGCTGCGCCGGCTGGTCGATGACCTGCGCGAGCTCTCGCTGGCCGAGGCGGGGCGGCTCGAGTTGCGGCTGCAGCCGGTGGCGATCGGGCCGCTGCTGGCCCGCGAGGCGGCACTCTTCGCCGACCTGGCCGCCAGCCAGGGCGTGGCCCTGCAGATCGACGCCCCCGCCGATCTGCCCGAGGCACTGGGCGACCCTGAACGGCTGGCCCAGGTGCTGCACAATCTGCTCAGCAATGCCCTGCGCCATACGCCTGCCGGAGGTAACGTGGTGCTGCGGGCAGGACTTGAGCCGGAAGCAAACCGGCCAGCGACGCGGCTGCTGGTGGCGGTCGAGGACAGCGGCGCCGGGATCGCTCCCGAGGATCTGCCGCACGTCTTCGAGCGCTTCTACCGGGCTGACCGGGGCCGCGCGCGGGCTGCCGGCGGCAGCGGCCTGGGGCTGGCGATCACGCGCCAGCTCGTCCAGCTGCAGGGCGGCACGATCGGGGTCGAGAGCACCCCCGGTCAGGGTAGCCGCTTCTGGTTTGTGCTGCCGGTGGCAACGCGGTCTGGATAGTGTGGGCAGTTCGGGTGTAACATGGATTGCGCGCGAGACATCTAAGTGGTGCGTCCGGCACGTCATGTGTCATGCAGAGCCCTTCGGCTTCGCTCAGGGTGACACGGAACTTGCCGGATGAGTCACTACGTGACAAGCAAAGGAATTCCTCCATGCACGTTTTGCTGAGACTCACGCTGTTCGTTGCCGCCGCCCTGCTCTTTGTCGCCTGTGGCGCCGCGCCGCAGACCGCGGCGCCTGCTGCGCCACCACGGGCCAGCTACACCACGATCACGGTCAGCGAACTGAAGGCCCGTATGGACGCGGGCGAGAACCTGCTGGTGCTCGATGTGCGCTCGCCCGAAGAGTACACCCAGGACGGCCACATCGCCGGTTCGACGCTGATCCCCCTGCCCGAGCTGCCACAGCGGATGGGCGAACTGGATACAGAGCAGCCAATCGCCTGCTTCTGCCGCTCGGGGAACCGCAGCCGCACAGCCTGCGACCAGCTGGCCCGGGCCGGCTTCAGCCAGCTGGTGAACGTCGACGGTGGCATTCGTGCCTGGGACGCCGCGGGCTACCCGGTGGTGCGACCGTGATCCGAAGGAGTTAGCCCTATGAGCACGCGCGTGGTGATCGTTGGCGGGGTGGCCGCAGGCATGAGCGCTGCAGCCAAGGCAAGACGGATGGATCCAAGCCTCGAGATCGTGGTCTACGAGCGCTCGGGCTATGTGAGCTACGGCTCGTGCGGTTTTCCGTACGCGATCAAGGGTGAGATTGCGCGAGTTGAGGACGTGGTGGTCCGCACCCCGGAGCAGTTCGCCAAGCAGGGGATTACAGCCCTGGTCGGGCACGAGGTGCTGGCGATCGACCCGGCGGCAGGCACGGTGCGCGTGCGTGATCGGCGCAGCGGGGCGGAGGTCAGCGACCGCTGGGACGAACTGGTGCTGACGACAGGCGGCGTGGCGAGCCGCCCGCCGCTCCCGGGGGCCGAACTGCCCGGGGTGTTCACGCTACGCACCGTTGAGGATGCGCTGGCCATCCGCAGCTGGATCGAGGAACGGCGACCCAGCCGCGGCGCGATCATTGGCGGTGGCTACATCGGGCTGGAGATGGCCGAGGCGCTTGCCGCCCACGGCATCGCGCTCACGCTGGTCGAGCGGCTGCCTCAGGTGTTGCCGAACCTCGACCCCGAGCTGGCCAACCACGTACAGACGGAGTTGACCCGGCAGGGCGTCGATGTCCGGCTCGATCAGCCGGTGGAGGGGCTGACCGGCGATGAGCGGGTACGCGAGGTGGCCGCCGGCGGCCAGCGTACCCCCGCCGAGATCGTCATCCTTGCCATGGGCGTGCGGCCCGGGGTTGAACTGGCCCGCGCGGCGGGCATCGCCCTGGGGCCGACCGGCGCCGTGGCGGTGGACGACCACCAGCGGACGAATCTGGCCCACGTCTGGGCGGCCGGTGATGTGGCCGAAGCGCACCACCGGGTCACGGGGAAGCCGGCCTGGGTGCCGCTGGGCACCACGGCCAATAAGCAGGGCAGGGTCGCGGGCGAGAACCTCGCTGGCGGCGATGCGCGCTTTGCGGGGATCGTCGGCACGGCGGTGGTCAAGGTCTTCGACATGGAGGCGGCGAGCAGCGGGCTCTCCGAGGCACGGGCGCGCGCCGAAGGCTACAGCGTGCAGACGGTGAGCGCCACGGCCAACTCGCGAGCTCACTACATGCCGGGGCACCAGCCGATCCACGTCAAGCTGGTCTATGAGGCGGACTCGCGGCGGCTGCTCGGCGGGCAACTGGTGGGGCGTGAAGGGGTTGCCAAGCGGGTCGATACGATCGCCGCGGCGCTGCACCAGGGCTGGACGGTGGACGAACTGGCGGAGCTTGACCTGAGCTACGCGCCGCCCTTTTCCCCGGTCTGGGACCCCATCCTCGTCGCTGCTAACCTTGCGCGGAGATGAGAAGGGATGCGGGATGCGGGCTTTGGTAGCAGCGTGTTTCACAAGGGATCCGGAGTCGTGCGATGCTCAGTCAGAGCGAGTGGCGTGAAGCGGCGGCGCTGCTACCATTCCTGGCCGACCCAACCACGGAAGTGACACGGGCCTTTGTGGGCCAGGCGAGCCTGCTGCGCCTGCCGGCCGCAGCCACGGTCTTTGAGGAGGGCGACCTCTGCAGCGCATTTGCGATCCTCGCCCGTGGTCGCGTGCGGGTCTTCAAGATCGGCGAGACGGGGCGTGAGATCACGCTGTACCGTTTCGCGCGCGGCGAGAGCTGCATTCTTACCGCAAGCTGCATTCTCAGCAACGGTCACTTCCCGGCCATCGCGACGGTCGAGGAGCAGGCCGAGGCCTTTGTGGTGCCGCACACGGTCTTTCAGGGCTGGATCGACGAGTTCTCGCCCTGGCGCAGCTACGTCTTCCAGCTGCTTGCGCGGCGCCTGGCGACGGTGATGGCGGTGATCGATGAAGTGGCCTTCCGGCGAATGGACGTGCGCGTGGCCGAGTTCCTGCTGCGCGCGCTGCCACCCGAGGCGAGCGAACTGAGCCTGACCCACCAGCAGATCGCGGCCGAACTGGGGAGCTCGCGGGAGGTGGTCAGCCGCATCCTGGCCGACTTCGCCGCCGGGGGACTGGTGCAAGTGGCGCGCGGCAGCATCGTGGTGCGGGACCGGGCCGGACTGCTGCGGCGAACCGCTGTGTGACTTAGTCACGGATCGGCGGGCAGCGCTGGGCTATACTCACAGCAGACAGTAGGACACCAATGAACAGGAGCAGTGCGATGCAGACAAATATGGGAACGATCGATCGTGGGGTGCGCGTTGCTGTGGCGATTCTGTTCGCGATCCTCATTCTCACCAATGTGGTGAGCGGCTGGCTGGCGATCGTGCTGGGAGTGCTGGCGGCCGTCTTTGTGCTGACGAGCCTGATCGGCTTCTGCCCGCTCTACCTGCCCTTTGGCATCAACACCTGCGGGCGCCCGGCCGGCAAGGGGCGGGCGTAGGATAACGGCGAGACAACACGGAAACGATTGAGCGGAGCTGCGATGGCGCAGCTCCGCTTTTGTGTGGGGTATGCGCTCGCCCGGGGAAACCGGCGCGCTGAGCTATCCGGTACGGCGTCTGTTGGGTCGAGGCATTGGCGCAGCCATTGTATCGGCCTTAATACTATAACGAGGGTAACGAGGGTTGTCATTCCTCGCTTCGCTCGGAATCCCGGCGGTGATGCTATACCGGGACCCTTCGCTCCGGCTACGCCTCCGCTCAGGGTGACAGGCCTACGGCTTACGGATGCGGCAGAAGGCAAACCTTCGTTGTAGTATCAAGGGGGGTTGGATGGAGGCTTTTTACGCAAGGCGCCGGCTTACGGTAGCTCATCAGAGGTGTGAGCGTTGGGCAGGTCCATCGCCAGGAGCAACTCGAGCACGACGGCGCGGCACTGGAGGCAATCGAGCCGCTGGAGCAGGCCCTGGAGCCCGGCGCGGTCGAAGCTGACCGGCTCGTAGGGCAGGGTCGGCTGCTGGGCCGGGTCGATCGCGGCGACCACGCCGTAGAGCAGCTGGTTGGAGAAGGAGCTGTTGATCGGCCAGCCCTGGGGGTTGAGCAGGCGCGGCGCGCGGACCGCCTGGGGGGCGAGGCCGAGCTCGCGGGCGACGATCGCAGCAGCGGCGGCCAGCGGCGTCTGCCCGGGGGGCAGGCGACCACCCGGCAGGTCGAGCGTCGCGCGCCCGAGGCCGGGGCGGAACTGCGGCCGCGGGAGGAGCAGTTGCCCCGCCTGCAGCGCGGCGACGATCACCGAGGGCACCCGCTCAACCCGCCAGTAGTCGAGTTGCTGGCCAGCCTCGTCGCGCCAGCGCTCGGCGATCATG
>DAOUBZ010000047.1:0-4665 GCA_034432515.1 Chloroflexaceae bacterium
TCGTGGGGGCCTGGGCGGCCGGCGCGCCGCCACAGGCGGCGATCACCGGGACGAGCAGGGCCAGGAGCATGAGCGCGGCGATGCGGTGCAGCCGCGGCAGGGTACCTGTTTGCATGGGGAACCACCTCACTCTACGAAGGGCCTTTCCAGGGGCGTGCGATCGACGGTAGGCATCACCTCCTTGGTCAGTGGCTCGTAGTCTGGGCGTTTGCGATGGCGGGATTATATCAGTTGCGGCCAGGGAGCGCAAAGGTGGTAGGATAGAACGTGGCGGGCTGGCCGGCCCGCTGCATCTGTTCGCGAGGAACACCCTATGCTGTCTACCCAGGAGATCATGGCGATCATCCCGCACCGCTACCCGTTCTTGCTGATTGACCGCGTTCTGGAGCTTGAGCCGGGGGTGCGGGCGGTCGCCGAGAAGCTGGTGAGCGCCAACGAGCCACAGTTTACCGGGCACTTCCCAGGCAACCCGATCATGCCGGGCGTGCTGATCGTCGAGGCCCTGGCCCAGACCGGGGCGGTGGCGGCGCTGAGCCTCGCGGAGCACCGGGGCAAACTGGCGGTCTTCGCCGGGATCGATGATTGTCGCTTCAAGCGCATCGTGCGCCCCGGTGAGGTGCTGCGCCTGGACGTCAGCGTCGAGAAGTTCCGGCGCGGCGTCGGCAAGGCCCGGGCCCGCGCCACCGTCGAGGGGGAACTGGCCTGTGAGGCGGGGCTGCTCTTTGCCATCACTGAGGCGTGAGGAGAAACACGATGCGTCTTGCAACCCTGCTCGGTCGCACGCTGCGTGAGGCGCCGGCCGAGGCCGAGCAGATCGGCCATCAACTGGCTCTGCGCGCCGGACTGGTGCGTGCGCTGGCCCCCGGCAGCTTCGCGCTGCTGCCGCTCGGCATGGCCGCCGCCCGCCGGATCGAGACGATCATGCACGAGGAGTTGCGCCGCGTCGGCGCCCAGGAGCTGCGCACCCCGATCGTGCAGCCGGCCACGCTCTGGGAGCAGACCGGCCGCTACGCCGCCTATGGCCCGCAGATGCTCAAGCTGCGCGACCGCGCCGAGCGGCCCCTGGTGGTCGCCCCGACCCACGAGGAGGCGATCGCTGAACTGGCCCGGCGCGAGGTTGGTTCCTACCGCCAGTTGCCGGCCCTGGTCTACCAGATTCACACCAAATATCGTGACGAGATTCGCACCAAAGGCGGCCTGATGCGCATGAAGGAATTCTTCATGCTCGATGCCTACAGTCTGGATGCCGATCCCGCCGGTCTCGACGCGGCCTACGCACAGATCGGCGCGGCCTTTGAGCGCATCTTCGCCCGCTGTGGGGTGCGCTTCGTCGCCGTCGAGGCGGCCAGTGGCGAGATGGGCGGGCGCGAGGCCCGTGAGTATATGGCCCGCTCGCCGAGTGGAGAGGATACGCTCGCGCTCTGCGGGAGTTGCGGCTACGCCGCCAATCTGGAGGTGGCCGTGGCAGCGCGCCCTGCAGCGCCGCTACTCGCCGATATGCCGCCGCTGGAGACGGTCGCTACCCCCGGCACGGCCACCATCGCCGACCTGGCGGCCTTCCTCGGCATCGGTGAGGCGGCGACCGCCAAGGCGGTTTTCTTCGACACCCCGGAGCGGGGCTTGCTCTTCGCGGTGATCCGCGGCGACCTGGAGGTGAGCGAGGACAAGCTACGCGCTGCCGCCGGGGTGAGCGAGCTGCGACCCGCCGCGCCCGAGCAGATCGCCGCTACGGGGGCGGTGGCCGGCTACGCCTCGCCGGTGGGGCTGGAAGGAGTATTCGTTGTCGCCGACCCCTCGGTGGTCGCGGCAGGGTCGCTGGTGGCCGGCGCCAACCGCGCGGGCTACCACCTGCGCAACGTGGTCCACGGGCGCGATTGGCAGGCCACCCTGCTGGCCGACATCGCCGCGGTGCGCGCGGGTGACCCCTGCGCGCGCTGTGGCGCGCCGCTGGCCCTGGAGCGCGGGGTGGAGATCGGCCACATCTTCAAGCTGGGCACGCGCTACACCGAGGCCCTGGGGGCGACCTACCTCGACGAGCAGGGAGCGGCGCGCCCCGTGGTGATGGGCTCATACGGGATCGGCGTCGAACGGCTGCTGCAGGTCGTGATCGAGCAGCACCACGACGAGCGCGGCATCGTCTGGCCGGCGGCGGTGGCGCCCGCCGACGTGCAGATCATCGCTTTGGGCAAGAGCGAGGCGCCCCGCCACGAAGCCAGCCGCCTCTATGCCGAACTGGCCGCGGCCGGGCTGCGCCCGCTACTCGACGATCGCGACGAGACGGCCGGGGTCAAGTTCAACGACGCTGACCTGATCGGCCTGCCGCTCCGCCTGGTTGTCGGCGAAAAGCTGCTGGCCAGCGGCGAGGTCGAGCTCAAACCCCGGAGCGGCGAGCCGCGCCGTATTGCGCGCGGCGACGTGGTGCGGGCAGTGCGGGAGGCCCTGGGGTGACCGATCACCCCCTCACCCCGGCCCGGAGCTTTGCCAGCGCAGCCTCCAGATCTGCCGGCAGGGGCGAGACGAACTCGCGCCAGGTGCCGTCGCCGGGGTGGTGAAAGCCGAGGCGGTATGCGTGCAGGAACTGGCGGGTCAGGCCGAAGCTGGGGCGGGGCTTGCGCCCGCCGTAGGTCTGGTCACCAAGCACCGGTTTGTTGCGGTGGAGCATATGGACCCGGATCTGGTGGGTGCGGCCCGTCTCCAGCCGCACTTCGAGCAGCGAGTAGTTGCCCAGTTCCTCGAGCACTCGGTAATGGGTGCGCGCCGGGCGACCGCCGGGGGTGACGGTCATGCGCAGGCGGTCGGCGGGGTGGCGCCCGATCGGCGCGTCGATCGTGCCCTCGGGCTCCTTGAAGCGGCCCTCGACCACGGTGAGGTAGAGCTTGAGCATGGTGCGGGCCCGCTGCTGCTCAGTCAGGGCCTGCATCGCCCGGTCGTTGCGGGCCACCACCAGCAGCCCCGAGGTATCCTGGTCGAGCCGGTGCACGATCCCGGGGCGAATGCCGCCATTGACCTGCATATCGGGGTAGCGGGCGAGCAGGGCATTGGCGAGCGTGCCGCCCACGTGGCCGGGCGCGGGATGCACGACCATGCCCGCGGGCTTGTCAACGACCACGATGTCGGCGTCTTCGTAGACGATCTGCAGCGGGATGGCCTCGGGCTCCAGGCTGGTGGGCTGCGGCGGGGGGACGCTGACCAGCACCCGCTCGCCGCCGCGGAGCGTGAGGCTGGCGCGGGCCATCCGCCCATCGACCGTAACCCGGCCCTCGGCGATTAGCTGTTGCGCATAGGAGCGCGAGAGGTCCACCACCGAACGAGCGATGAAGCGGTCGAGCCGATCGCCCGCGTCGTCGGGAGTCACGTAGAGGGTGATCGTCTCGTCTCCGGTCATGGTCGCCTTGCGGTCCGCCAGGGGCTACTCCACATCACGGCTGAGCAGGTCGCTGAGCAGGCCATCGTCGCGCGGGGGTGGGGGCAGGCTGGGGGCGGGCTCGTCGCCAACGAAGATCAGGTAGGCGGCCAGCATCGTCACACCGACGGTGATCGCGCTATCGGCCAGGTTGAAGACCGGCCACCAGCCGATGCTGACAAAATCGATCACATGGCCCAGGCGCAGCCGGTCGAGAATGTTGCCCACGGCGCCGCCGAGGATGAGCCCCATGGCCGTTTGCACCCAGGGTGAACGGTTGGGCAGATAGACGGCATAGGCATAGACGGCGCCGGCCGTGATAAGGATCGAGGTGACTGTAAAGAGCTGCGGCAGGTCCTGAAAGAGGCCGAAGGCGATCCCCGTATTCTGCGTGTAGACCAGGTTGAACCAGTCGCCGACCAGGGGGATCACGTGGTCGCGGGGGTTGGGGCCGAGGGTCGCCACTGCCCAGCGCTTGCTCACCTGGTCAGCGCCGAGGATGGCGATGCCAAGCGCAGTGGGGACGAGCCAGCGCCTGGTGCTGACGCTATCGAGGCGGGCGCTCACGGCGACCTCACTGGGGGGTGAGCGCCTGGCCGTCCTGGCGGTGACGGCGCTGGGCCAGTTCATCGCGGAGGAACTGGAGCATCAGCAGCGCGGCGCCGATCGTGATGGCGCTGTCGGCGAGGTTGAAGATGGGCCACCAGCCGACCTGGATGAAATCGACGACATAGCCGAGGCGCACCCGGTCGAGGATATTGCCGATGGCGCCGCCCATGATCAGACCCATGATCAGCTGGATGATCGTGCGCCGGTTGGGCAACTGGGTGGCGTAGAAATAGACCGCGCCGGCGACGATCAGCAGCGCGGTGATGGTGAGCAGTTCAGGGTGGCCCTGGAACAGACTAAAGGCCACACCGGTATTGTGGGAATAGGCGATCCGCACCGTGTCGCCGACGATCGGAATGAAGTTCGTCATCGTCTCGGGGCCAAGCGTGCGCACGACCCACAGCTTGCTCAGCTGATCAAGGGTGACGACCGCTCCGGCCACCAGGGCGGGAACGGCCCAGACTCTGGTTGCGCTGGTCTGCATCGGGATGGCATACTCCAATACGGAAACCGCTGGCCCGGGGCCAGATTGAGCGAACTTCATTTCATTATAACTCAGAACCCATACCCCCGCAGCGCCAATCCGTCCCGTTCCGTGTCTGGGCCTGCGCGACGCCCCTGGGGCAAGCCCCGAACCCCTGGTTGTCTGGTGG
>DAOUBZ010000048.1:0-26246 GCA_034432515.1 Chloroflexaceae bacterium
CGCGCCGCCGCGCGCCCCGCTCGCTGCGGCGGCGAGCAGGAACAGCGCGACGAGCGCGCCTCCCGCAGCTTGTCCGGCCAGAAGGCGGCCCGTCGCGCTGAGGCGCCCGGCCTGCGCGCTGAGTGCCGCGGGCGTGGGCATGCGCTCCATCAGTGTCAGGCCGAGCATGGCCAGCAGCGCGCCGGCCAGCGCGAGCATCAGGTAGGGCATGCTCGGGGTAACAAGCAGGTCGTGCACCGAAGGCCTCCTCCCCTCTCAGTAATCGATGTCATCAACGCGGGCAAGCAGCAGGCCACCGGCGATCGGCAGGCACAGTGCGCCGAGGACCAGCAGGCCGACCAGCGCGCCCAGCGGTGTGCTGTAGGCTGCTACGACCCGCTCCCACTGCGACCAGGCGAGGTACGCTGCCATGCCGATGCCGGCCATGCCCACGGCAAGGCCGCTGTAGCGCACCTGGGCCAGTTCGGTCGCGACTTCGTCGCGCCGTCGCTCGGCGGCCTGCAGGGCCGCATAGGCGGCCTCGCAGCGCCGGGTGAGCACATCGAGCGGCTGTGGAACGGCCGCGCCGAGGTGGTTGAGCAGCGTCGCGTGGCGGCGCGAGGGGGTCTGGTCGGCCAGGGCCAAGAGCACTTGCTGCGGGGTGGCGATCGCGCCGCCGCCAAGGGGCGTTCCCTGGCGCGTGATCAGAAACGACCACTCGGCGCGCAGCGGGCCCGGGGGCAACTCCTCGACGATGCGCTCCAGGGCTGGCCGCAGGCTGGTGCCGCCCTTGAGCAGCGCGCTCAGGCGCCCGAGCGCAGCGGGCAATTCCGCATCGAGACGCGCCGCGTAGCGCCGCTCTGCCACCGCGAGCAAGCCCCACCCGGCCAGGATGGTGAGTGGCGCGCCGAGCAGCAGCGCCAGGCCCAGCGGCGCCACCAGCGCGAGGCTGACCGCCAGCGCCAGTGCCAGCCCCAGGCAGATCGCGACCAGGCGCTCGGGTGTGATCGTGTCGGGTGCCCAGCAGAGGGCGGGGTCGGGACCAGCCGGCACGGTGTGGCGGCTCTGGCCGCGGCCGGCACGGTTGCGTGCTGCGGCGGCGAGTAGGAGCAGGGGCCGGCGCAGGAGCAGGGCGGTCACCAGCACTATGGCGGCAGCGAGTGCGGGCGTGGTGAGCGTGACAAGCCAGGCGCTCTCCGGGTGGGTCATCAGCTGAGGATCCAGAGGGTTCATAGCGTCGTCCTTTGCTGCTCAACGGCGTGGATGGCCGCGTCGACGGGGCCGAGGGCGCTAAGGCCAATCTCGCCGGCGGTGTGCAGGGCCGCCAGAGCCTCGCGCCGCGCACGTAGCATCACCAGAGCGACTGGCGCCGAGAGGTGAGCTGGATCGAGCGGGGCGAGGATATCGGCGGCGTCGCGCGGGCGGTCCTGGGCGAGGGCCGCGCGGGCCTGCCCGATCAGTTCGATAGCCTGACGGTCACTGGCCTCGCCGGTCGCGATCAGGGCCTCGAGGGCTGCCCAGCCACCCGGGGGCGCATAGGCGGCAAAGGTGGGCAGATCGCCGGCGATGCGCTCGTAGGCGGCCCGGGCCTCCGGCCAGTGACGGGCGTCGAGGGCCTGGCGCAGCTCGGCTTCGCCCTGGCGTGCCTGGTCGGCCAGGCGCAGGGCCAGCTCACGGTCGATCGCAATCGCGCGCCGGGCTGCAGCCACGAGCCGTTCGTCGCGCCGATCGCGCCAGGCCCGTTCGAGCATAGCCAGGGCCTGCCCGCCAGCCCCGGCCCGGGTGGCGGTGTCGGCGCGGGCCACGGTGGTCTCGATGGCGATGCGCCCGGTGGTGGTGGCGGGGGCCTGCGCCTGGAGTTGGAGCAGCCCGAGCCGGCGCTGGAGCGCCTCGGGGGTGCGCGCAGGTCCATCCCAGACGAGCGTGTCACCCTGGACGCGGGCGGCGGTGCGCCAGCTCAGGCTGCCATCAGGGCCGGGCTCGGCCCAGGCGAGGCGCAGCACGCGGGGGCGCAGGCGCTCGCCGCTGGTCTCGGTGCTGTCGAGCAACACCAGCTCGCTGATGTAGCGCCGCCCGCCGGTCTTCTCCAGGTGGATCACTGCGTGGACGTTGTCGCAGAGATCCTCAAGCGCATTGTCGCGGCGCCCGGCGTAGATGTAAGCGCCGGGCATCGCGGCGCAGTCGGCGAAACGCTGCACTGCGCGGGCAGCCGAGCGGGCGTGAATGGTCGTGACCAGCGCGTGGCCGCTCACGGCAACGGTGAGGATGGCGCCGGCCTCTTCGGCCCGCGTCTCGCCGGGGGCGACGAGCGAGGGGGTCTGGCGCAACACCTCGCGCGCGGCGCGCCCGAAGGCGCCCCGCTCGACAGCCGTCTGCACCAGTTCGCGTGTCCAGGCCCGATGGCGCACGTTGATCTCGAGGGTGTTGTCCTCGATCGTGATCACATGGGGCTCGCCCGGCCAGGAGTTGACGATCGCCTCGAGCAGCGCGGTCTTGCCCGAGCCGGTCTCGCCAGCGATCAGGAAGGAGCACCGGGCGCGTACCAGCAGGCGCAGCAATTCGCCAACCTCAGGCGGACAGGCGTCGCGCCGTAGCACATCGTCGAGGCTCCAGGCATGGCGGCGCCCCCGGCGGATGCAGATCAGCGCCGTGCCCTCGGGGGTGCAGGGCGGGATAGTGACGTGCATACGGGTGCCGTGGGCCAGTGGTAGCGTATCCTGGGGGCGCGAGCGGTCGAGGGGCACGTTGAGCCGCGCGGCGAGCAGCAGCGCCCGGTCGAGCGCCTCCTGGGCGTTCGGGAAGCGCTCCGGCGCCACGGTGAACTCGCCGCCCTCTTCCTGGACCATGATCAGGTCGCCGATGATCTTCACCTCCTGGACGCGCTCGTCGTCCAGGTAGGGCTGGGCCGGACCCCAGCCCAGGGCGTCCTGGAAGAGGCGGAGCAGGCTGCGCTCGTCGGTTGGCAGGTCGCGCAGCGGGCCATAGCCGCGCTCCAGCTGAGCACCGATCTCGGCGCGCAAGACGCGCAGCACTTCGGGGTTGCGTGTAGCAGCGGGCGCCACCGGGTCGAGCAACTCGGCGCTGATGCGGTCGCGCAGGGCCTCACGGACCAGCTGGAGGATGCCGGGGTCGCTGGCCGGTTCGGCAGGCTGGAGGCGGGCAGGTTCGGGTGTGAGGGCGGCGAGGCCACCATCCTCGATCACCAGCAGCGGGCGATGGGTCGGCAGGGCCACGGTTGATCTCCTCGGGTTCAGGCGACAGCGGGCGAGTGCGGAGCGACGGCGCCCTCGCCGCGGAGCCGCGCATTGAGGCGCGCCCAGAGGCTGGAGCGTGGCATGGACAGAGCCGGCGCCAGGCCCAGCCGGCTGCAGAGGGTGTCGACCACCTGGTGGACCGCGCCGGCAAACGGGCTGTGGGGCCCGATGTCGAGCATCGAGATGTAGCCGTCGTGCTCATCGGCGAGGCTGGCCAGACGTGGTGCGCGGGGCAGGGTGCCCAGGCTGGCTACCTGGGGGTAGCGGCGCGTGAAGAGAGCAGCCACCTCGCGCACCGTTGCGGTGACCCCGCGCTCCGGCTCCATGAAGAGCAGTACGCACTGCTCGATGCGCTCCGGGGCGTGATCTCGCAGATGGTCGAGCAGGTGCCCGACGCCCAGCCGCTCGCGCGCGCCAGGCGGGGCGGGGAGCACGACAGTGCCGCCGCACTGGAGCACGTGGGTGGCGTAAGGCCGGCGCAGGTAGTCCGGCGGTGTGTCGATCAGCACCAGGTCGTAGCCCTCCAGGCTCACGACCCCCTGGTAGAAGCCCTGCCAGTCGGGCAGGCGCACGTCGTTTTCGGCGCGCGCCACAGTGTGCGAGCCGACCAGGAAGTCGATCGCGCCCCAGCCGGCGGCCGTGCCGCGGGTATGCTCGGGCTGGAAGATGAACGGCCGGATGCCGTCCGCACCCCAGTGGGCCGGGCCGCGCTGGATCAGGTGCAGGTATGAGGGCGCGCTACCGGGGATGCGAAAGGCCGGCACCAGCCCCGGGTTGGAGATGTCGCTGTCCCAGACGAGCACGCGCAGCCCGCGGCGGCGCATACCCTCGGCCAGCACACAGGTGGCGAAGGTCTTGCCGATGCCGCCCTTGGCCGCGCCGACCGCAACCACGGCCAGGCGTCCAGGGGCATCCCGGCGCAGCCGGAGGTGCTCGGCGAGCCAGGCCGCAATGGCGGCCGGATCGCGCTCGCTGAGCGTGGGCAGGCCGGCGGCCTGGGCGTCGTTCAGGGCGCCGCGCGCGGAACCGTTGAAGTTGACGAGTACGCGCACTCCGACCCGGCGGGCCAGGGTGATGATCCGCCAGAGGTCGGGCAGCGGCGCCGGCCGCGTATCGTCGAGGTAGAGCGCCTCGGGCGGACGGGCGCCCTCCAGCAGGCGCGCCACCTGGTCGAGCCGCGAGGGCGCAAGGATCGCCAGTTCACCACACTGCTCCAGTTGCGCCTGCAGTCCTTCGATGGCCGTGAAGATCACCAGTTCCATGCAATGAACCTCCGGTTAGTGGTGCATTCCGTCAAAAAACCTGTCAGGTGCGGCAGCGCGGCTTGCTGACAGACTACTCAGGCGCTGGCCTGAAGTGCCGCACCTGACAGGTTTGTACCGGGACGTGCCGGATGCGCGAGCAGACAATTTCAGTCCGCCTGGCCGTCTCGCGCGGGCGTGAGGGCGTGTGGCAGCGCGTCAGGGGCGCGCATCCGGGTCCGCGCTCCTGCGCCAGGTGTTCACAGGCGGCCGAGGCCCCAGGCGCCGTTGACGTTGCCGACCCGCACGAGTTGCTCACTGTGTTCATCGTGCCGGAAGAGCGGGTTAGTGGGAAAGCTGTCGCCGCTCTGGCCCTGGGCGCCCTGGCGGAGCACCTCTTCGATTGCCACCACGGCTCGCCGGCCCCGCGCGGTGCGCCCGATCTGCACGACGATCAGGCTGACGACATCGGAGGTGATCAGGCCGCGCACGATCTGGGCTGCCGCCTGGCCGCTACCGGCTGCCTCGGCCGCCAGGCCGATCATGGCCATGCGCTCCAGGTTGCGCAGCGCCCCCTGGATGCTACCCGCGTGGATGGTGCCGATGCCCGGATGGCCGGTGGCGGCCGCCTGGAGCAGGGCCATCGCCTCACCGCCGCGCACTTCGCCGACCACGATGTAGTTTGGCTTCTGGCGTAGCGCGAATTTCACTGCCTGGCTGAAGGCGGCCTCTTCGGTGACCTCGATGTGCAGGCTGTTCGGTGCGCGGGGCAGTTCACCGCCGTCCTCAACGAACACCAGTCGCAGCCGCTGGCCGATCGCCTGGGTGAAGGCTGCAGTCAGCGTGGTCTTGCCGCAGCCGGTTGGCCCGGCCACCAGCACCGAAGCCCCTGCGCTGAGCGCCTCCAGCAGCAGGTCACTGGCCTCGCGAGCGATCATACCGGCCTGCACCAGGTCGTCGAGTGTACGCCAGCGCTCGGGGAGCAGCCGCACGGCCAGGCTGCCACCGTCGCGCGAGACCGGCGGCCTGGTGATCGCGAAGCGCAGCCGGTCGGCGACTCCTTGCATCATCGGCATGGGCCAGCCCGGCTCGTAGGGTTCGAGCCGGAAGCTGCGCAAGAGCAGCTGGCGCTGGGTCCAGTTGATCCAGCCTGGATGGGCCGTGACGCCGGTATTCAGCATTGCGCCCCGCTGGACGACAAAGAATGGCTCGTCGCGTGGACCGTTGTAGAGGATGTCGGAGACCTCGTGCTCCGGGTCGCGCCAGAGCTCCAGTGGGCCGTACCAATCGATATGCGCCCAGTCGTGCTCAAACAGGTCGCCGCCGACGCCCATCAGGTCGAAGACCTCCTGGGGCGGCAGGTCCCAGCAATTGCGCATGCGCCCGCTGCGAACGAGCATGTGCAACTCCTCACCAATCGCGGCGTAGGGTGGTGGTTCCTCGTCCTCGTCATCCCAGGAATGGAAGGACTGCTCGGGATCGAGATCGTCGTGGTACATCGTTGTGGCTCCTGGTTCCCGTCGTGAAGGGCTTACGGTTGGCGGCTGCCGGGGATCGGGCTTGTCGCGCCGGGCAGGGCGGGCTCGGCGGTGGCTGGCGCCGGGACGGGCGCGCGCAGGTCTTCACGATTGACCTGGCCGATGTCCAGGCGGTCGAGGCTGGGCAGGGGTGTCGAGGTGACGCCATAGCGCTCACCCCACAACTCCAGCCCGGCGGCCTGCAGCGCCCAGATCGTGTGGGCCTGATAGGGCGACAACTCGAGGTAGGCCACGCCTGCCGCCTCGTCGACGTAGAGCACGCGCACCGAGCTGAGCAGGCGGCAGGCGAAGGGCCGTGGCTGCGCCGCCCCGGCCATGGGCGGCGTGAAGGTGGGCTTGACCCCGGCAGCGGCGCTCTGGGCCTGGTCGCAGAGGTCGGGTGAGCCGCTGCGGTCGTTGAAGCCAATATTCACCCGGTCGCGGAAGCTCAGCGGGCCAATTGTGGTGGTGGCGAAGGGCACCGGCACCATGTTGGGGGTGAGCGCCTGGCCATTGGGGTAGACCGGCTGGGTGGGTGGGGCCTCCAGCAACATCGGGGGCTGGACGAGGTCATTGGCGCCGAGGTCGCGCGCGGCGTAGCGGCCCATGACTGCATTGAGATCGCCGATGCCGGCCAGTTGCGCGGGGCGGTGCAGCGGCAATTCAACCACGCCAAGGTCCTCGCGGGTGATCTGCTGGCCAAAGGGTACATCGCGCACCAGCACGACAACGGTCTCAGTTTTCTGGCTCTCCAGGTAGCCGAGGATGGCGAAGGCCACGGCAATGATCAGGCCGAGGGCGAGCAGGACCGCGGGCAACGGGTTGGCGCGTTTGCGGGCGAGGGCCTGGCTCAAGGGGGCGGTGGTGGATGGGGCCATGGTTGTACTCCTTGTGCTGTGGTCGGACCTCAGGGGTGAACGGGCTCCAGGGTATCGGCGGCGGTGATCAGCGGATGATAGACACCCCAGCCGACGATGCCGCGCATACGCGGGCGCACCTCGGCACAGATCAGCGGAGATGGTTCGCTGACCGGCGCGCGCGGCGCCCCGTTGAAGGTGCAGGTGCCGCCACGGGGCAGCACGCTCCAGCGCACGCGCGCGGCGGTCGCCTCGGGGGGCTCGTCGAGGCCGCGCACCCCGCCGAGATTGGTCAGGAACAGGCGGTGGGCCACCGCCAGCACCTCCTGGCATGGGCCAGGGCGCTCCCAGGTGACAGCGTGACACTCTGTGGCGCTGCGCAACGCCTCGCGTCCGCCGGCGAGCGCCGTATAGTCGAGGATCTGGACGGCGGAGCGGGTGGCCTGCTGGAGCGCGTCTTCGACCATGCTGGCCTCCAGCCAGCGTTCGGCGACCTCGACGACGAGCAATGTGAAAGCCATGAGAAAGGGCAGCATCAGGGCGACAATCACGGCCGCCTGGCCGCGGGCGCGCCGCTGGCGGTGTTGAAGGGCGGCGATCATTGGCGATCCCTCTCGGCAGCGCGGGTCGCAGCGGCCCGTACCGTGAATTCGGTGAACAGGGGCGGCAGCGGTGCCCAGAACTCGCCACGGTAGACGATGCTGACGGTCACGGGATCGTAGCGCCGGCAGGGTGTGGCGCAGCTGACGGTCACCTCGGCGCCGGCGTAGTCGACCCCGAGGCCCCCCTCGATGGCGCTGCGCGCAGCTTGCTGCGCCGCCTCGGCGTCGCCTCCCGCGATGGCGGCCTGGTGTGCTGCCGCCCGCACGGCCTGGCTCAGGGTGTAGTTGGCCAGCAGGATCTGGCCGACTGAGATCAGGCCCAGCACGAGCAGCAGCAGCAGGCCAAGCACCAGGGTGAACTCGATCAGGGCCTGGCCAGGTGAACGTGCGACGGATTGGTGCATAGGCGCTTGCTCCTGTGAGACTAACGACTGCCTGGTCCGACCAGGCTACGTGGCACCAGCAGGGTGACCTCGACGGTGCGCGTGATCGACTGGATCTGGCGCGTACCCGGGAGCTCAACCGGCGGCATGCTCCAGTCGCCGATCGGCGCGCCGGGGGCCATGTTCATCAGCCAGGTCTCGACGTCGACCGCGACGCTGATCGTGACCGGGGTGAGCGGGCTCAGGGTGTAGAGGTAGAGATCGCTGCGCCGCATCGGCGGGACTGGCGGCTGGGTCCAGTAGACGTGGGCCTGGCCGGCCATCTCGTGCTCGCGCGGCAGGCCGTTGGGCAGCAGATGGGCAAGCGGACGGCTCGTGGCGCCAGCGCCGGGGTAGCGGTAGGCGCAGCCGGGCCGTTCGCTACCGGCGATGCGGTCGCCGGGGCGGCAGCCGCTGCGGCCAGTCGCGTCGCTTGCGCCGGCGGCGTCGTACGTGGCGCCATTCAGCGCAAAGCCGAGCAGGCGCCAGCCAACGATACGACCGTAGAAGGCGTAGGGCGAGAGCGGGTCATCTGCCACGGCGGGATCGGGCATGGTCAGCGCCGTCAGGCGGGGCGTGAAGTCCAGCACTTCACCCGCCGGCCAGGCGATCCGGTTGTCGTCGGACAGGTAGACGGCGTTGGCGTCGTTGGCATCCCGGCTGGCCGGGTCGAGGTCGGAGTGGATAGCCAGGCGGATCGTGCCATCGGCGGGGCCAGGCGCCGGCAGCCGGGCCACGCCGGTGCTATCGGTGTCTCGGTTGTCGTCCGGGTCATCGCCGGGGGTGGCGGTGCTGATCGCCGCCTCCAGGGCAAGTTCGGCGCCGGGCGCCTGCTGCGCTCGCACGGTGATGAGCAGCGTGCCCGCCGGGCCGATCGTATCCGGGTTGAGGCTGCCCAATTGCCAGGTGAGCACGGTGCGGCCTGCAATGTCGGTGCTGGTGGTGTAGCCGTTCACTGCGTTGCCGGCCTCGTCGGTCACGCGGTCGAGCTCGGTGCCGCCAGGCAGGGTGGCGCTCAACACCGTGGTCGCTGCCGGCCAGGTGCGATCCGCGGGGCGGGCCCGCTCGCGCGCGCTGCGCCGCGCATCAGGGTTGGCGACGTTGTTACCGTAGCTGACGCGGTAGCGCACGTAGCTCAGCCAGCCGGCCGGGCCGCGCTCCGGCGCGCTCTTGTTGATTGCGGCGACATCCACGTAGACATTCGGGCGCATCACCCTGGTTGTGATGGTGGTCGTATTGTTCTGGAGCGCCGGCCCGACCTCCGGTGGCGGCAAGGTCGCCCTGACCGTCTCGGTGTAGATGAGCGTGTCGTGGGGGAAGCTCGGCGGCACGGTGATGGTGAAAGACGGATCGCTGACATAGCGGTCGAGGATGCTGTCGATCAGCCGCGGCCGGTTTGGCGCCGTGGTCACCCGCCAGCTATCCCGGACGCAGTGGATCCCCGCCTCACCTTCGGCATTTGGGTGGAGCAGTTCGCAGAACGTAGGATTGTTGCCGATCGCCACTGTTGTGCCCGGGCTGACACGACCGGTGAAGGCCACGCCGCGTGCGCCGGTGCTGGTCAGGTTCTGGCCGCGGAGGAAGGCCATGATCGTGCCACCGACCGGAACCGGGGCGGGCGGTCCCTCAAGTGCGATCCCTGTGGCTGGCTGGAACGCGGGCCGCGCGACGATGTCGGGATTGGCGATCAGGGTGGTCACGCTGTCACGGTTGTCGTCGGGGAAGTCGCCCATGGGGAAGGGGGGCCGCAGTTCTGCCGTGTTGGTGATAATTCCGGTCAGGGTCGTCGGGTCCACTGCGGCAGGCAACACGCGCACGCGGTAGCGGAATCTCTGCCAGGAGGTAAGGGAGGCGATTTGACAGCCCTCGATGGCGTGCGTGGCAGCCTCGTAGCGGCATCCCAGGTTATTACTGGTGAACTCGACGAAGGCAACGCCAGTTGGCAACTGGTCGCGCACGCGAACGTCGGGTATTGCCACGCCCATCTGTGCCAGACCGTTGTTTAGCGTTACCGTGTACTCGAGCAGTTCGTCGACGGCAGCCGTCGTGGGTCCTGCTTTGTCCACCCACAGGTTGGGGCGCAGAAGCGTTGTCAAGACACAGCTCGTATTGGCGCGCTGGTCGCGCTCAAGGGCGGCGACTGCCGGCGGGGCGGCGATGCTGGCGCAATTCTGGGCCGGCGCCGCGATTGCCAGTGGCGGGACCGCGCTGACCATCGCTTCCACGCTGAAGTGCAGCGTCGCGCGCTGGCCACCGGGCAACTGGCTAAGCGTCCAGGTAAGGGTCTGGCCGCTGGCCGGATCACCACTGACAGCGGGCTGAAGGGTCGCCGGAGCGGTCGAGCCCGGCACATAGCTGAGCCCCGCAGGCAGCCGGTCGACAATCGTCACGTTCGCCACGCTTGTCGCAGCGGGCGCATCGTTGCCGTAGGTCAGAGCATAGTCGAAGCGTTCGCCGACCAGCGGCCGGCGCCCTGGGCCCGACTTCTCGATCCAGAGGTCGAAGCTGCCAGCAAGGCCCAGGTCAAGGTTCAGATTGACATCAGCGCCGGCTGGCGGTGGCGAGCGTAGCTCCACAAAGCGCGTGAGCAGCGGCCCGCTGGTCGGCACATCGCTGTCCTGGTGGTCGTTCAGCCCGCCGCCGACGCGGAAGGGCGCGACACTCGCGCCAGGCGGCAGATTGGCGAATTGCACCGCGTAGCGGCCAGGCGGCAGTTGCTCGAAGCGATAGTGGCCGTCCGGGGTCTTCTGCACCGCTGGCAGCGGCCAGTTCATGGCGAGTGTCTCAGGGTGGGGCACAAGGCTGATACTCAGGTTGTCCCATGCGGTGCCGCTGAGGCCCTCCTCGCGCGCATCCTGGATGCCGTTTGCATTGTCATCACGCCAGACCCGATCGCCGAGTTGGCCGCGCGCTGGCAGCTGCGTCAGCCCGATGTCGAAATTGCCCTCGTCGCTCTCCCGCACCGGCGTGGGGATGGCAAGCCCGGTGATGCCTACAGATGGGGCGGCCAGACTGCCGGCGAACTCGATATAGCCCCAGACATCGGAGGCGTCACTGTCGCGGGCATCATCGTTGCGGTTCGGCGGCGAGAAGCGCCAGCCGTAGACGATGCCGCCGGGCTGACGGTTCGTGGCCGCGATCCGGATGTTGAAGTCGGTGTTTGGTGGTACGGCGAAACGGTAGAAGCCGTTGGGGTCGGTCACGGCGCGCGCATCGGCCGGGTTGGTTGCGCTGCCGCGATAGAGCTCCAGGGTGACACCGGCGAAGCCCGGCTCGTTCTCCTCGCGGTAGCCGTTGCCGTTGCGGTCTTGCCATACGCGCCCGCTGATAAAGGCGTAGGTGCAGAGGGGCTCGAGGTCGCCCAGGCCCGCTGATTTGCCGCCCGCGTGCTTGGAGGGGGTGATCAGGGTGTTTGGCGCCGCCACCTCGTCGCCGCCCTCGAGGCGGTAGAAACTCAGTCCGCTCTGGCGGAAGCCCAGGAGCGCCGTGGTGACGATGTGCTCGGCCGGCGGCGCGCCAGGTTGCCCGGCGCTCTGCAGTGCGGTCGCCAGCGCGCCCATATGGTTCTCGATGTGGATGGGGTTGCTGGCCGGATCGTAGAAGTGGCGGTTATCGTTCAGCACATCACTGGCGGCCGGCGTCACCGTGTCGCTGTCCGGGTTGCGGTTCGTCAGGTCCGCCGAGCGTGTGGTGGTGACCATCGTCCAGCTGCTGCCCACGCGGTCATAGACCAGGGTGTCGCCCTGGGCAATGGTGGAGAACTGGCCGGGCGGCGCGTCGGCGGTGAGCACCTGGTCGCCAGTGCGATCGCGGAAGCCGAGCAGCATACGCCGCCCGTCGTGAGAGGTCTCGATGTCGCTCAGCAGTGGCTGTGGGTAGAGGATGGTATCACCCAGGCCGGCCACGACGGTGCGGGGCATGTCGGCGAGGTTGTCGTGCCACGGATGCCAGTCGCGCATGCCGCGATCGGGGTAGGTGGAAGCCCAGCGGGCAGCGATGGTGCTGCCCTGCATGCGGCCAGCACTGCCGAGATTGCCGAGTGGCTGCGACAGCTCTAGACGCCACTGGTTGCTGATCACGCGATAGGAGACCACGTGGGCCCAGGGGTAGCCCGTGGGTGCGGCGCGCCCGCCCTGCTGCACGTGGCGGGTGGCGCTATCGGTGAAGCCAAGCAGCAGGAGCGGGTCGCTGGCGCTGCCGAGTGGTGAGAACTCCAGGGCAAAGGGGATGAACTCGCTGCGGAGTGGCGTCGTGTCGGCGAGCCCGCGCGCAGCCAGCACCGGGTCGAGCGGGTCATTGGCAGCGCCTGCGACGTCGATCGCCAGCGGGGTGAGGCGCACGGCGCCGGCGCCGCTGATGTCGTAGCGCTCGATGCGACGGGCACTGATGTTAACGATGAAGAGCGTGCGCCCATCGGGGCTGATCTCCATGTCGCCCAGACCTGCCCGCCCGACCTGGGCGATGCTGTCGCTGTCAAGGCTATCGTTGGCCCGCGTGCGATCCCAGTTCATGCCCGGCACGGTGAACGCGGTGCTCCACTGCCGGCTGGCGAAGTTGTAGGCATACACGCCACCGGGGCCGGCCGGCCCGAAGCTGGTCAGCCGCTTGACATAGGCGGCAACGAACAGGCGAGGCGTACCGCTGATCGCCCCGTCATCGTAGGCCAGGCCATAGACCGCGCCCAGGCTGCCCGCGCCGGTGCGGGCGTCCGTGCGGGGGCCACTGCGCGCGCCCAGGGTGCCGAGCATGGTACGGCTGGTGGTGCCAACCTCGACGACCGCCGGGTCGCCGGCGGGCGCGGCGTGGAAGATCGTATCGGCGAAGCAGGTAGTGGCAAAGCGATCCTCGCTACTCAGACAGGGCACCGCGCTGCCGAAGCTGCTGCCCGGGTCGGCGGGGCGGAAGCTCGCCTCCACCGGCAGCGGATCGCCGGCGAGCGGCAGCAGGTTCAGCAACAGCAGCCCGAGGCCGATGAGCCGCGCGATAGGGCGAGCAGGATGGCGCGTACGCTGCATGGCATCTCCTTCGGGGTAGGTGTGGGCGCGAGGCGACG
This sequence comes from Chloroflexaceae bacterium, assembly GCA_034432515.1. Lineage (GTDB taxonomy): Bacteria > Chloroflexota > Chloroflexia > Chloroflexales > Chloroflexaceae > JACAEO01. The sequence continues at coordinate 12,926 of DAOUBZ010000048.1, forward strand.
AGGCGCAGGGCTAGGGTTCGCTCAGCTGGGCGAGCACGCTGGTGGCGACGGCGGCGCCCTGCAGGAGGCCGGCTTCGCCGTCAATCGGCCAGTGGATTCCGCCATAGACCCGCGAGTGAGCGGCGGCTTCGGCCTGCTCCTGAAACAGGTCGGCTTCGGCGGGGAAGGCGGCAGCCAGCACAACCGCTGCCGACCCGCTGAGGCTCGCGTGCCCGGAAGGATATGACGGATGCGGCGGGGTCTTGATCTGCGGCAGCCAGCCGGGACGCTGCTCCTGGACGATCGTCACGGGGCGAACGAGCATGTAGTGGTATTTCGACTCCCAGCAGGCGATGGCCGCGTCGTGGAGCGCCACGCCCAGTGCGGCATAGATGCCGGCAGCCTCGGCGGTGTCCAGTTGATGGTTGCCGATCTGCTGCCGGGCGAGCTCCACCCACATTCCCGGCGGGGTGATTGTGCCAGCGCCGCCGTCCCAGGTCGCGGCCAGGGCCCGCTGTTCGGCGGTGAGCCCGGCCTGCACTTCAAGGAACTCCGCAATCTGCGCTTGCATGGCGCTACTACCCCAGGCGGGCGGGGCCGGGGCGCGCAGTTGTGCCGGGTCGCCGATCGCCACCGTCTGCACCCGGCGCCAGGCGGGGTCCTGGGGGGCCTCGTAGGCCGGCGGGGTGGGCTGCCAGACACCGGGAGCGGGGGCTGGCCACGCGCCCTCCAGCGGCGTATCGCCGCTGCCATCCGCCGCGGCCCATGCGATCACCGCATCGGCGACGGCGGCCCCGAGCAGGCGTCCGTTGATTACCCCCGCGACGCTGGCCGTACCCTGCCACACCCCGGCCCAGGTCGCCGTCTCCAGCTCGGCACGCAGCGCCGCGGCGTAGCGCGGGTGGGTGTGCGCGAAGACGCGACGGGCCGTCTCGGCGATGAGCGCGTGCTCCGACAAGGCCATACCCTGCGTGCGAGCCGCCTCGGCAACGGTAAGCGCATCGTTCATCGCCACGCCGTGCAGCATCAGGGCCCGCGCGGCGTGGAGCGGGTCGTTGCGCTCGGCGGCGATGGCTTGTAGGACGAGGCTGATCACACCCGAGGCGGGCTCGGCCCAGGGGGTAAGCGCCTCCGGCGCAGCGGGGGGCGCGGGCGCGTCGGGCAGCAGTGGGGGCAGGGCCGGCAGACTGGCGACGATCGAGTCAGGATCGTGTACCAGCCAGCGGTGGCCCACCCAGCTGATCGGCGCAGGCGGCGTTGCAGCCGGCGGAGGGAGCCCGGGGGCGGCGCAGGCAGCGAGGGCGAACGCGAACAGGGCCAGCAGGAGCAGCGCGCAGCACTGCCGGGTGGCGAGCGAACGGCGGCCTGGCGACATAGCTTCCTCCGGTGCGGTGGCGCGAGAGCGGGCAATTCGCTCATGAACCGCGCTGGCCGCTGCTGCGATGCGTGGGCCGGGGTGACCGCAACGGGGGATCAGTGGCGGTTCGTGAGTACGGGGGCAGCATGGGATCGTCGGGGGATGTGACGATGGGTGGGGCGTCGTAGCCGCCCGACAAGCCTACGAGCAAACCTGGGGTTTGGGGCTTGCCCCAACGACGCTGCCCAGCCCCTGGGCGACCCACTGTCCCCGGTTGACAGACCGACTGCTTAATGAGATACTGTCTCTCTGAAACAACGTCTCAGTAATGGACGTCAGAGAATGGGAGGAGCGATGGTTCGACACACGGTTCTGGTGCTGCTGGGCGTGGTGGCGCTCGTGCTGGTGGCCTGCGGCCAAACGCCGGTCGCCCAGCAACCCACCCCGTCGGAGGCGGCGGGGCCGATCCGGGTCATGGCAAGTACGAGCATCATTGCCGACGTGGTCAAGCAGGTTGGTGGCGACCGGGTCGAGGTGAGCACGATCGTGCCGATCGGTGGCGATACCCACAGTTTTGTGCCGACGCCGCAGGACGTGGCGCGGCTGAGTGAGGCCCGGGTGCTGTTTGTGAATGGCGCGGGCTATGAAGAATTTCTCACCAGGCTGATTACCGGCGCCGGCGACAGGGTCGAGGTGGTCGAGCTCTCCGAGGGCATCAGGCTGCGTGAACTGGCCGCGGGTGAGGAGCACAGCCATGCCGAGGACGAGGCCCACGGTGAGGAGAAAGAACATAACCACGAGCACGGGCTGCTCGATCCACACACCTGGACCGACCCGCTCAACGTGAAGTACTGGACCCTCACGATCGCCGAGACACTCAGCCGGATCGACGGGGCGAACGCCGACGTTTACGCGGAGAACGCGGCGCGGTATAATGAGGAGCTTGAGCAGCTGGATGCCTGGATCAGCGAGCAGTTTGCCCAGGTGCCGGAGGAGCGACGGCTGCTGGTGACCGACCACGCGGTGTTTGGCTACATGGCCGAGCGCTACGGCTTGCGCCAGGTAGGCGCCCTGCTGCCCGGCTTCAGCTCAGCGGCGGCGCCCTCGGCCCAGGAGCTGGCGCAGTTGCAGGATCGCATCCGTGACCTGGGGGTCAAAGCGATCTTCGTCGGCAATGTGGTGAATGAGAAGCTGGCCCGGCAGATCGCTGAAGACAGCGGCGTGCAGGTAGTGACGGTGCTCACCGAGTCGCTGACCCCGGCGGGTGGCGTGGGCGAGACCTATCTCGACTACATGCGTTACAACGTGAGCGTGATGGTCGAGGCCCTGCGGTAGATGGAGCCATAGCATGGCACTGATGCAACCAACCGAGATCGCGCGACGACCGCTGGCAACGCCCGACCTGATGCCAACCCCTGCGCTTGAGGCAAGCGGGCTGTCGGTGCACTACAACGGGATGCTGGCCCTGGAGGGGGTGAGCTGCGCGATCGTCGCGGGCGAGCAGGTGGCGGTGGTGGGGCCGAATGGCGCGGGCAAGAGCACCTTGTTCAAGGCGATCGTCGGGCTGCTGCGCCCCAGTGCGGGCACGCTGCGCTTCTTCGGGGCGCCGGGCGCCGAGCCCGGGCTAATCGCCTATGTGCCGCAGCGCAGCCAGGTTGACTGGCGCTTCCCGGTCAGTGTCGCCGACGTGGTAATGATGGGCCGCATCGGCCGGGTGGGGCTGTTCCGCCAGCCGGGCGCCCGCGATCGCGCGATTGTGGCCGAGGCGCTGGATCTGGTGCACATGCGTCACCTCGCGCGGCGCCAGATCGGCGAGCTCTCCGGCGGGCAGCAGCAGCGGGTCTTCCTGGCGCGCGCCCTGGCCCAGGAGGCGCGCATCCTGCTGCTCGACGAACCACTGAGTGGTCTGGACCTGCGCTCCCAGGAACTCCTGCTGGAGGCGCTGCACGATCTGCGTGGCCGTGATGTGACAGTGCTCACCGCGCTGCACGACCTGCAGCTGGCCGCCCGCTACTTCGACCGGGTGATGCTGCTGAACCGGCGGCTGATCGGCCTGGGCACGGCCAGCGAGGTGTTTACGCCGCCGCGCCTGGTGGAGGCCTACGGCAGCCACCTGCACCTCGCGGTGACCCAGGACGGCATTCTGACCGTCGCCGACACCTGTTGCGACCACGGGTGAGCCGATGTTTGAATTCCTGACCGCACCTCTGGCGTATCCATTTATGGTGCGCGGGCTCCTGGCGGCGGTGGTAGTGGGTGTTGTATGCGCAGTGATCGGCACCTACGTGGTGTTGCGCGGAATGGCCTTCTTCGGCGACGCCCTGGCGCACACCATCCTGCCGGGCATCGCCGGCGGCTACCTGGTAAGCGGCGGCGACCGGGGGGCGCTCTTCTGGTGGGCACTGGCAACGGCGATCGCCAGTGCGCTGGGCATCGGCGCGATCAGCCGGGGGGCAAAGCTGCGCGAGGATACGGCGATCGGCATCGTCTTCGCCGGCATGTTTGCCCTGGGCGTGGCCCTGATCTCAACGGTGGGCAGCTACTCGGTCGATCTCTCGCACTTTCTCTTCGGCGATGTGCTGGGCGTGAGCCGCACTGATCTGCTGCGCAGTGCCGTCTTTGGGGCGGGCATCCTGCTGGTGGTAGCCCTGCTCTACAAAGAGTTCCTGGTCCTGGCCTTCGACCCGATCCTGGCGGAGACGCTCAAGCTGCCGGTCCGGCCGCTGGAGTATCTTTTGTTCACGCTGATCGCGGTCGCGATCGTGGTCTCGATCCAGACGGTTGGCGTCGCGTTGATGCTGGCCGTCCTGGTGACGCCCACAGCCACGGCCTCATTGCTGACAGGGCGGCTGCACTGGATGATGCTGCTGGCTGCGCTGCTGGCCGCACTGGCCGGCGTCCTCGGGATCTACCTCTCGTACTACCTCGGTATCGCCTCCGGTGCGGCGATTGTGCTCGTCTGCACGGCGTTCTTCCTGTTGATCTGGGCTATCAAGCGCCTGGGCAAGGCCAGCAGCCGTGGGCCGGCGCCCGAGGCCGGGCCAGTGGCCTGAGGGGCGGCAGGTTTTTGATGCGAACAGATTCCTGGGTGGCGGGCAGAACGAGACGCCTCGGTGACCTGAGTAACTTGCGTGGCATTATCATCAACACATTCCCCCGCGCCAGCTAGCCCTCGTGCAGGGCGATAGCGAGGCCCTCATGGGGCCGCAGCGCGAGGGCCGCGAGTTCGACGAGGCCGCTGCGGTCCATGCCGGTGCAGGCGGCGATGCTGCCCTGCGCGGCGAGGTGGCTCAGGTCGAGCTGGCAGGGCGCGTCGCCGAAGTTGAGCGCCACCAGCAGGTCTTCGGGGCCACGGGTGCGCAGGTAGGCGAAGACATGCGCATCGTGCACGGCCACCGTGCGGTAGCTGCCGAGGTTGAGTGCCGGGGAGGCGCGGCGCAACTCGAGCAGGTGGCGGGTCAGCGCGAGCATGGAGTGGGGGTCGACGCGCTGCAGTTCGACGTTGCGCACCGCCGCGTCGGCGGCGAGGGGCAGCCAGGGCTCGCCGCGGGTAAAGCCGGCGCCCGGACTACTATCCCACTGCATAGGGGTGCGCTCGGGGTCGCGGCCGTGGCCAGCGGCACGCAGGCCCTGGGGGTCGACCACACGTTCGGGCGGGATCGGCACGTCTTCCATCCCGATCTCGTCGCCGTAGTAGAGGGTTGGCGTGCCGCGCAGGGTGAGCAGGAGCATCTGCGCGAGGCGGGCGAGCGGCTGGCCAAGGCGCGAGGCGATGCGGGGCTGGTCGTGGTTGCCGAGGACCCAGTTGGGCCATGCGCCGGGGGGCAACAGGGCCTCGTAGCGCTCGACCAGGTCGCGCACGGCGGCGGCGCTCCACTCGGGGAGCGTCACCAGGTTGAAGTTGAAGGGTAGGTGTACCTCGTCGAGCTCGGCGCCGTAGTAGCTCACCAGATCCTCCACGGGCTTGTAGATCTCGCCGATCAGCACGCGGTCGGTGAACTCGTCGGCCACGGCGCGCAGTTCGCGGATCACGGCGTGGACCTCGGGCTGGTGCTGGTCGTAGACACGCAGCAGCCGTTGCTGGGGCGGCCTGGCGGGGGTCCAGTCGGGGTCGGGGGGGTTGTCAGGCAGGTCAGGGTGTTTGATCAGCATCCAGATCACATCGATGCGGAAGCCGTCCACGCCTTTGCGCAACCAGAAGCGCATCACATCGTAGATTGCCGTGCGCACAGCGGGATTGCGCCAGTTGAGGTCGGGCTGCCTGGGGTCGAAGAGGTGCAGGTAGTACTGGCCGGTGGCCGCATCGAAGCTCCAGGCGGGGCCACCGAAGTGGCTGAGCCAGTTGTTGGGTGGACCGCCGTCGGGGGCAGGGTCGCGCCAGATGTACCAGTCGCGGTAGGGATTGTCGCGCGAGTTGCGCGACTGGCGGAACCAGGGGTGCTCATCGGAGGTGTGGTTAGGCACGAGATCGAGCAGCACCTTGATCTCGCGGGCGTGGGCCGCGGCGAGAAAGTGATCGAAGTCGTCCATGGTGCCGAAGCAGGGGTCGATGCCGGTATAATCGGCCACATCGTAGCCAAAATCAGCCATGGGCGAGGGGAAGATCGGCGAGAGCCAGATGGCGTCGATGCCGAGCCAGGCCAGGTAATCGAGGCGACCGGTGATGCCGGGCAGATCGCCGATGCCGTCGCCATCGCTATCCTGGAAGCTGCGGGGGTAGATCTGGTAGACCACGCCGGACTGCCACCAGTGATGGGCTGTGCGCATACGCTCCTCAGCTATCGAAGACGCCAGGCTCAGGCCTGGGGGTGATGCGGGTCTTGAGCAGTTCTTCCAGCGCGGCCGCCTGGCGGGATGAGACGGCCCGCTGCGAGATGATCAACAACTGGCCGGAGCGGAGCGTCAGTTCATAGACGCCCTCGACCTTGCGCCAGGCGTGGAAGTCTTCCCAGGCGAACTCGCTGCGACCCTGGCGCGAGCTCAGTTCGACGCCGCGTCTGGTAAACTCGTAGCGGGTGGGCAGGTAGATGGGCAGGCTTTGATCGCGACTGCGCCGCGCGATGCGGATCCAGCCGCCGATGCTGTAGACCAGCAGCGGCAGCCAGGCGGCGAGATAGAGCACGAGGGGCGGGTCGCTCATCCAGAAGGCGTAGGCCGTCAGCACAGCGGCGACGAAGGCGTAGAGGTAGAAGGCCGGCCGTCGGAAGTGGCGGGTGAGGGCGTGGCGGGCGAACTCGCGCCGGGAGATGGTACTCTCGATAATCATAGCGCTGCCTCGTGGAGCATGGTGTCGCCCATTATACCAGTTACGAGTGATGAGTGACGAGTGACGAGTGATGAGTGACGAGCAGGATCTACGGCATTCTAATGCGCTTTGGCATCATCACGTATGTGGCCTGCTCAACCGGAATGCGGCTGGCCAGGCACTGAAATCGATGGCGCCGCAGCCTTTTCGCAACCGCAGTGGTGCGAAGAGCCCCCAGGAGTTGTGGTATGCCCAGTCTGGCGATCAGCCTCGACGACGTGCGTGACGCGGCCGAGCAGCTGCGTGGCGTAGCCAACCGGACGCCGGTCCACACCAGCCGCACGCTGAACGCGCTCACCGGCCGTGAGGTGTGGCTCAAGTGCGAGAACTTCCAGCGGGGCGGTTCATTCAAGTTCCGCGGGGCCTACAACGCGATCAGCCGGTTGAGCCCGGCGCAGCGTGCGCGGGGCGTGGTGGCCTTCAGCAGCGGCAACCATGCCCAGGGGGTGGCGCTGGCGGCGCGGCTGCTCGGCGTGCCGGCGGTGATCTGTATGCCCGACGACGCCCCGCCGGTGAAACTGGCCGCCACACGGGGCTACGGGGCCGAGGTAGCGATCTTCGAACGGGCCACGATCGACCGCGACAGCTTCGCCCGGGCGATTGCCGAGGAGCGGGGGATGACCGTCATTCCGCCCTACGATCACCCCCAGATCATCGCCGGGCAGGGCACGGTGGCCCTGGAGTTGCTGGAGCAGGTCGACGGGCTGGACGCCCTGGTCATCCCGGTGGGTGGCGGCGGGCTGATCGGCGGTTGTGCCGTGGCAGCAAAGGGACTGTGCCCGAAGATGCGCATCTTCGGGGTGGAGACCGAGGGCGCCGACGATGTGCGCCAGTCGCTTGCGCGTGGTGAGCGCGTGACAATCGCGCCGCCGACCACGGTGGCCGACGGCATCCGCACCACGGCGCCAGGGCAACTCACCTTCCCGATCATCCAGCAGCTTGTCGAGCAGGTGCTGGTGGTGAGCGACGCCGCGGTGCTCGATGCGCTGCGCTTCATCCTGCTACGGCTCAAGCTGGTGGCCGAGCCTACCGGTGCGGTCGGCCCTGCGGCGGTGCTAGGCGGCCTGCTGCCGCCCGAGTGCCGCCGGGTAGGTGTGGTGCTCTGCGGCGGCAACATCGACCCGACGCTGCTGGCGCGGCTGTGGGAGGGCTGACGCTGCTGCTACGGCGGCGCCGGGGGTTGGCACGTCCGGCGGCCCTGTCCTCGGTACCACAGAGGGACTGAGCGCGTGAGGGCACTGAGGGGGAAGATCTACCAGTTGCCGGCCCACGGCGTCGCCTGCAAGCGCGAGGTAAGGAAAAAGCCGGAGCCTGATGGCTCCGGCGTTCTATTGACATCGTGGCGACCCCGGCGCGACTCGAACGCGCGACCTTTTCCTCCGCAGGGAAACGCTCTAATCCACTGAGCTACGGGGTCTCGCTGCTGCGATCGCGGTGAGTATACCACGTTCACCTGGAACGTGCAACCTGGCTGGATGGTCGGATGGTCGGATTAGGGCGGATGGTCAGGGCGTCAGATCAGCCCCTGCTCGTGGGCAAGACGGGCGGCCTGGGTGCGGTTGGCGGCGTGCAGCTTGTCGAGGATCGTCGAACCATGGTTCTTCACCGTGCCCTCGGCCAGCACCAGGCGGTTGGCGATCTCACGGTTGCTCAACCCGTCGCTCAACAGGCGTAACACTTCGCGTTCGTGCTCGCTGAGCGACTCACTGCCGGGCTGTGCCGGCTCGGCGTGACGCCGGCCGAACTCGGCGATCAGGCGTGCGGCCACGCCTGGCTGGACGATATGCTCACCAGCGTGGACCCGGCGGATGGTAGCGAGCAACTCAGGCGTGCGGTAGCCTGCACGCCGTCCAGTTGCGGCATCTGCACGTTCACGAAACAAACCGGGGTTTGCGGCTTGCCCCGCGCCTGGTATCAGTCGTCACGTCCGGGCCGGCGGCCAGATGGCAACCACCAGGCGGCGCCTGAGAGCATGGCGCAGACCACGGCGCTGAACCAGCCGACCTGCTCGGGTAGCAGCCCGGCGAAGACGGCCAGCCAGCAGATCGTCCCGAGCAAGGCGAGGCCGATGGCGATAGCGGTGCGGTTCATCCTGAGACTTCCTCCTGCGAAAGCCAGCGGGTTTCTATCCCGGGAGGAGTCTAGCGTACCCGCGCCCGCGATGGCAGTGCTGGAGGTCATCCGTGCAGGTGACGATCGTCATCCACAGCGCAGCCTGCTGGCGCGCCAGAGGTCGTCTGCGACCGGGTGGCCCTACGCCGCGCCGTAGAGTGTCTGGCGCGCAACATCGGGCACGTTGGTGATGATGCCTGTAGCGCCCAGGTCGGCGAGGGCGCGCATACGCGCCGGGTCGTCGACTGTCCAGACGTTCACCTGGTAGCCGGCGCGGCGCACCAGGGGCAGAATCCGATCGATGGCAGGCAGGTCGTAGTAGGGGTGCCAGGCGGATGCCGCGACGGCGCGCAGGGCGAAGAAGGGCCACAGTTCACGGCTACGCACGTCTGGCCGCAGGCTGTTGGAGCCCATAAGGTAGCCGCGTGCCAGCTCGGGGGCGACGGCGCGCAACTCGTGCAGGGCCTGCGCGAAGAACGACGAGACAATGACCTGCTCCACCATGGCATATTCGCGCACGAGTGCAGCGCAGCGGGCGCCCATACCGGTGGCCTTGAGCTCAATGTTGAGCCCCATGCCGGTCTCGCGGGCGAAGGCGAGCGCCTCCTCGAGGGCCGGCACCCGCTCGCCACCGATATCCAGGCGGCGCAGGTCATCGAAGCTACACTGCGTCACCGGGCGTGGTTGGCCGTCCCAGCGCTCGGTGGTGTCGTCGTGGAAAACGGCCAGGCGCCCATCGGCGGTGGGTTGCACATCGAGCTCGATCAGCTCGGCGCCCTGCCGATGGGCCAGGGCAAAGGCCGCCAGGGTATTCTCCGGGGCATAAGCCGACGCCCCGCGATGGGCAATGATCAATGGCATAGGGCCCAACGAAAGCGGCGGGGATCAGCCCCGCCGCGCAGTGTTCTTGTGATGACGGGCCGTCGGGCTAGGCGCCGACCGGCTCCTCCTCCTTGTGGGCGGGAAGCGGCAGCTCCGACTGGCGGGCCTCGTCCGTCAGCATCGGGTTGAGGATGCGCTGCAGCGCCATCACGTGGGCGCAGGTGCCCCAGTGCTTGAAGAACGAGCAGTCACAGCTCCAGTGGCCGTCCTTGAGCGAGATGATATGGTTGCTGTTTCCACCGTGGAAGGTGACGTTCAACTCGTTGAACTTGATGCGCTCCGGCTCCTCAGCGTAGCGGCGGGCCTTTTCAATCTTGCCAATCAGGTCGGACTGCATCGGATACCTCCTCTGTGTGCCTGAACCACCGTGTTCAGTGCGCAGAACCGCGACGCCATGCAAAACATCAGGGGCGGCGCAGGCGTGTGCCCGCGTCGCCCCTTCAGGAACCAGTCTTCGCGATGGCGTCTTTTGCCCCCATAGCAGGCTCCTCCTTCACCAGAGGTTAAGGGGTCCTTAACACAGCCCCATTATAGTTCGCGCGCCGGAGGGGCGTCAAGGGAGTCTTTCTCCGCTGTACATGGGCGATTCTGCGCACGGCAACGGGCTGCACGGCCATAGCCGGACCATGGGCCAATGGTGGAGATTCGACAAGCCATGGTCCGCTGTGCCTGGCCAGGGTTGCTTCTGAACTATGCCTCAGCCGCTCCGCATGCGGGCGGCGAGGTCGAGGATGCGCTGGCCGTACTCGGTGCCCGGCACGGCCCAGCGCCCGTTCAGATCGGTGATGGTCAGGGCGACACCACGGTTCGTCGTCGCCAGGCCGCGTACTGCCAGGGCGTAGTCGATCAGCGCCTGCTGGGCAGGGTTGCCCGCGCCGACGGGCAGGGCGTAGGCCAGCAGGCGCCCCAGGTGGGCACGCACGGCGTCGCTGTCCCATGCGGCGAAGTTGGCCCCCTCGCGCCAGACCACGCCGTCCCAGGCCCAGTTGCGCCCCGGCGGGTAGTCGGGTGAGCCGGGGAGCGTAGCGCCGGTCACGGCGATGCCGGCCGGGTTGCGCCGTGGCCGCGCGCACCACCACGAGGTGAGGCTGCCCGTCTCGTGGGCGCACTGGGCCAGGGCGAGAAACCAGTCGATGCCCGCCTCGTTGCCGATGCGCGCGTAGCCATTGACGATCAGTGAGATGTCGTAGCGGGTGTAGAGCGTCGAGCGCACGGCAAACCAGTTCATCGCCTGCTCAACAGTACCGGACGGTGCGGTCAGCAGGTAGCCCCTGTCGTTGGGCCACGGTACCGGCTCGGGAGCGGGGCCCGGCGCCGGCCCGGGCGTCGGTTCGGGGGGCGGTTCAGGGGTCGGTTCCGGTGGGGGCTCGTCGGCGCGTATCAGGGGCAGGTGCACCCGGTAGGCCGACTCCTGCTCGGCGTGGGAACGACCAGATCCCGCCCCGGCCCCCAGGGCGGCGCAGGCGGCGACCAGGCGAATAAACGCGCGACGGGAGGTCATACGGCCCTCGACAAACTCCACGGCAAACGTGGCTCGTGCATCGTGCTACTGAGCTAAACGTTGCGTGGAGCTGTTGTGAGCGTGATAGCTGGCTCACAGTCGGGTGAGCCGGGGTTTCAGCAGTCGGCTGTGGGTTGTCGCGCGAGGATGCGAGGACACGAGGATGCGAGGACGCGATCGCACTCTCGCATCCTCGCGTCTCGGGTCAGCGCCCGAAACCGTCAGCATACTCCTGCCACGCTGTACTAGCTTCTGCCCTTCGCCCCCGCGTGGTGTGGCAGCGGGTCGATCAGCCGGCCGAGCCACGTGGCAACGAGCATCGCGTGGAGGAAACTCGGCTCGCCGACGCGATGCGCGGGGCGTGGGGCCGTGCAGTAGCGGGTGTACAGTGGGCGTCCGTCGGTGGTCGGTAGCGTATCGACTGGCCGATCGGGCTGGCCTACCGCACGCTCGTGGATGATCGTCATCGCCATCCTCCTTCCTGCCGCGGCGGGCTGCAAAGCTGGAGCTTGCACTCGCGCTGTGGTAGAGTATCTGGGTCTGACAGACTAAGGATACCACGGGCTGGCCGTTTTCGCTACGGGTAGTCCCTCCCATGTACGTTATGCTATTCTTACCAGAATCCGCTCCCAGGCGTCGCTGGCCGCTGGTGGCTACGGCGGTGCTGCTCGTGCTGCTTGCCGTCTCGAGCGTCACGGCGGCAGTCAGGCCGGCCCCTCCCCCCGCCGACCCGTTTCTCGCCGCTCAGGCCGCTGCCTTGCTCTCCGCTCACAGCGGCGACCTGGAGCGGGCCGGCGAGTGGGATCGGTACACCATCGTTGCCAGCCTGAGCCCCGCCGCGCTGACCGTGCGCGGCACGCTCGGTGTCACGCTCACCAATCGCTCGGCCGTGACCTACGAGCGGCTCTACTTCCGCCTCTATCCCAACCACCCCGATTACGGCGGGCGCCTCGATGTTAGCGCCGCGCGTGTCGCTGGGCGACCCGTCGCCTCGGGCACCGAGCACGGCGACACGTTGCTCTGGCTCGCCCTGCCCCAGCCCCTCCCGCCGGGGGCCACAACTCAGGCCGAGCTGAGCTTCACGGCGCGCACGCCGCGCAATGCCAGCACAAAGAGCTTCGGCGCCTTCAACGACGAGGCCGGCCTCTGGTCGCTCGCCGGGTTCTACCCCGTGCTCGCCCGCCAGTTTGCCGACAGCGGCTGGGACCGGCGGCCGATCGAGAGCCGCGGCGACTTCGCGGTGACCAATGTCGGGCTCTACGATGTGAGCATCGATCTGCCGGCCAGCTGGACGCTCGTCAGCACCGGCACGCGGGTGGAGAATGTGCCAGGCCGGGGCGGCATGCGCCGCGAGCGCCTGGTGAGCGGGCCGCAGCGCGAATTCTACCTCGGCGTCGTGCGTGGCCTGGAGCAGGCCAGCAACATCGTAGACGGCACGCGGATCGTCAGCCACTACCAGCCCGCCAACGCCGCGGCCGGCCGGCGCGCACTGCGCGTGGCCGAGCAGGCCCTGCGCACCTTTAACGCTCGCTACGGCCCCTATCCGCTGGCCGAGTTGGAGCTCGTCCAGGGGGCCTTGACCCGCTTCCTGGGCATGGAGTACCCGGGCGTGGTGCTGATCGAGCGCAGACTCTATGCGGAGAACGACCGCGTACTGGAGACCACCGTGGCCCACGAGATCGCCCACCAGTGGTGGTACAGCCTGGTGGGCACCGATGCCCAGGGCGAGCCCTGGATCGACGAGGGCCTCGCCAGCTATGCCCAGGTGCTCTACTACGAAGCGCTTGGCGACCCGATCCGCGCTGGCGAGGAACTGGACTATTTCCGCAGGCTCTACGGGCAACTCCGCGAGAATGGCCGTGATGTGCCACTGGCCACCCCGCCCGGCGAGCTGCGCGGCATCTACGTACAGGTGGCCTACGCCAAAGCGGCGCTCTTCTTCCAGGCCCTGCGCGGCCAGATCGGCGATGCCGCCTTCGAGCGCTTCCTGCAGGGCTACGTCGCGGCAGGCAAGTACCGCGAAACGGCCGGTCCCGACCTGCTCCGCGCTGCCGAGACGGCCTGTAGCTGTGAGCTCGACCGCCTCTATGCCGACTGGGTGCTCAGCGCCGCCCCGGTGCCCATCCCCTGAGCACCGGGGCTCGTGCAACGTCCCTGGGGTAAGCCCCATATCCCGGGTTTGCTC
>DAOUBZ010000049.1:0-8186 GCA_034432515.1 Chloroflexaceae bacterium
GCCATCGGGCCATCGGGCCATCGGGCCATCGGGCCATCGGGCCATCGGGCCATCGGGCCATCGGGCCATCGGGCCACCGGGTGACCCTGCGACGGCGACGGGCCGCAGCGCGCTGCGGCCCTACGCGCCCTCGCGTCTTCGCGTCTTCGCATCTTCGCATCTTCGCGTCCCTGACGGACCATCACGTATACCGAAGCCATATCCAAGGAGCTCGTATGGAAACGCAGCTGCAAGAACTACGGATGCGCCTGAGTGAGATCAACGACCTGGAGGCTGCCGCGGCAGTGCTACAGTGGGACCAGAGCACGTATATGCCCCCCGGCGGTGCCGCGGCCCGTGCCCGGCAATTGGCCACCCTTGCCCGGCTCAGCCACAGCAAGGCCACCGAACCGGCTCTCGGGGAGTTGCTCGAAGCGTTGCGCCCGCACGAGGAGCGCCTGCCCTTCGAGCACGATGACGCTGCGCTGATCCGCGTCGCGCGCCGCGCCTACAGCAAACGCGTGCGCATCCCCCCCGAGCTGGTCGCCGAGCTCAGCGCCCACAGCGCCGCCTGCTACCATGCCTGGACGCAGGCGCGCCCGGCTGGCGATGTGGCGACCATGCTGCCCTTGCTCGCGCGCACCCTGGAACTGAGCCGCCGGATCGCCGATTGCTTCCCCGGCTATGCCCATATCGCCGACCCGTTGATCGACTTTGCCGACGAGGGCATGCGCGCCGAGACGGTGCGCGCGCTCTTTGCCGAGCTGCGCGCCGAGCTCGTGCCGCTGGTCCAGGCGATCGCCGCACGGCCCCCGGTCGACGATAGCTGCCTGCGCGGCGATTTCTCCGAGGAGGAGCAACTCGCCTTCGGCGAAATGGTGATCGGCCGCTTCGGCTACGACTTCACCCGTGGGCGCCAGGACAAGACCCACCATCCCTTCATGACGAAGTTCTCCCTCGGCGACGTGCGCATCACCACCAGGGTCAAGCCCGACGACCTCAGTGAAGCCCTGTTCAGCACGATGCACGAAGCGGGCCACGCCCTCTATGAGCAGGGCATCGACCCGGCCTTCGAGGCCACGCCGCTCGCCGGCGGCACTTCAGCCGGGGTTCACGAGAGCCAGTCGCGGCTCTGGGAGAACCTGGTCGGCCGCTCACGGCCCTTCTGGGAGCACTTCTACCCGCAGCTCCAGGCCTGCTTCCCTGCGCAGCTTGGCGCGGTCTCGCTCGACCAGTTCTACCGCGCGATCAACAAGGTGCAACGCTCGCTCATCCGCACCGATGCCGACGAGGTGACCTACAACCTGCACGTGATGCTGCGTTTCGACCTGGAGTTGGCGCTGCTGGAGGGCAGCCTGGCGCTGAAGGATCTGCCCGAGGCCTGGATGGCGCGCTACCAGGAGGATCTCGGCCTCACTCCGCCCGACCACCGGGACGGCGTGCTGCAGGATGTACACTGGTTTGCGGGGGTGATAGGCGGCGCCTTTCAGGGGTATACCATCGGCAACATCCTGAGCGCCCAACTCTTCGCGACCGCGCGCGCCGCCTGCCCCACGCTGGATGCGGAGCTCCGCCGCGGCGAATTTGGGACCCTGCACGGCTGGCTGCGCGAGCACGTCTACCGTCACGGCAGCAAGTTCACGGCGCCGGAACTGATCGAGCGAGTCACCGGCGGCCCGCTGCAGACCGGTCCGTATGTCGCCTACCTGCGGCGCAAGTATGGTGAGCTGTACGGGCTGGAGGGACGATGGTCAGCGACGAGTGATGATCAGCGTGCCGTATGACACGAGTTCAGACTGACCTGGCATGCCTACCGCGGTGTCTGTGAGGCGATCTGGCTGAGTTCGGCGAGCTGGCGGGCCTGGGTGGAGAAGCTAGCCTGGGCGCGTTCGATATAGGCCCGGGCCTGCTGGAAGCGCTGCGCCGCGCGGTTGGCGTTGGCGACGTCGTAGCCGCCGTAGAACTCAAGCAGCGCGTCAAGACCCTCAAGCTGGAGTTCGAGGCCGCGGCGGTAATCATCGTGGGCCTGCTGGAGCGTGCCCGGCGGGCGGAGTTGGCCCATCGCGATGATTGCGCTCTCGACGGAAGCACGCAGGCGCTGGGTGGCGGCCACGTGGCCGATCGAGGCGCCGCCGGGCTGGCTGGTGAGCTCGCGGTAGTTGGCGGTAGCGCTGCGCAGGTCGGCGCGGAGTGGCTCGAGCGCGCCGAGGTAGCTGGCGGCCAGGCTCTCGACCACGGCGAGCGGTTCGGCCTCGAGGATTGGTTCGACGCTGGGGCGGGCTGGTGCCAGGGTAGTCACCGGCACGCTGAAGGCCGGCGCGGCAGCGACGGGGGGCGTCTGGGCGCGCTCGACGGCGATGGCGAAGCTCTCGTAGAGCAGGATGGCCATAAGCACCAGGACGATGGGGAAGGCCCAGAACAGCAGCCGTGCGCGGCTCATCTCGTGGCGGGCGCGCCGCCAGCCGACCCACCAGGCGCCATCGTGATGGTCACGCGGGCCGCTAGTGCTGGTCGGGCTGGCGATCGGGGTGCTGGGCAGCCCCGCCGGCCGTGCTGCACCGTTGAGCAGTTGCCGTTCCTCAAGCATGCGCAGGCCGCGCCGGGCGTGCTGGTTGTGCGGGTTGAGCGTGAGCACCGCGTTGAGGCAGAACGCCTGCTGGTGCGGATCATCGAGCACGCCACTGAGCCAGAGCCAGGCCATCTCGCAGCCCGGGTCAAGCTGCAGCGCGCGGGTCAGCAGCCCGGCGGCGAGGCGCTTCTGGCCGCCGCGTGCCGCAGCCACGCCGCGGTGGTAGAGGCGCTGGGCTTCGCCGTGATCGGCCTTGATGGCGGTTTCGGTGCTGCTGGTCATAGGCGGCTGCTAATGGTCCGGTAGCAGCGGGTTGATCGCCCGCTGCACGAGGGTTGCGTCCTCGACCAGGCTGGCGCGGATGGCGCGCCAGTACTCGGGCTGCTCGTAGCCGAGTTGCCAGATGGCGATTCCGGCGAGGTCCTGGGTCTGCACCGTCTTGATCTTGTCGGCGAGGCCGACCTCGGTCATGAACCACACCTCGCGCCAACCCTGGGGCGAGCGGTAGGCGAAGGTGCTCTCGCCGACGCGGCCGCGGGCGTCGCGCTCGCGGAAGTTCACCGTAACCCCCTGGCTGGCGATGATCTCTTCAAGCGTACTCCAGGGCCGGGCGGTCGCCGGGCCGCTCGGCGGCCAGTCGTAGCCGTAGAAGTGGACACCGATCAGCACCTTGCCCGGCTCGACCACCGAGCGGACGTATTCGGCCACCGACTCGATCCAGTAGGCCGGGGCCACCGGGCCGGGGCCACTGCCGCGCCAGTGGTAGTCGTAGGTCATGATCCGCAGCTGATCAACGTGCCGGCCGAGCTCGGCCCAGTCTTGAAAGCCGCCGAGGCCGCCCCAGTCGCTATCTTTGGCATGGACGGCGACGGTGAGCAGCTTCTCGTGGCGATGCAGCGCGGCGGCGAGCTCGGCGATGAAGGCCGAGAAGTCGGCGCGCAGCCCGGGGGCCAGGCCCTCGTAGTCGATATCGATGCCGTCGTAGTTGCGGGCGAGCACCTCGTCGACGATATTCTGCACGTGGCGCGCGCGCAGCTGCGGGTCGCGCAGCACGCCGACGACCGCCATCGGGTTGCTGGTCACATTGTGGATCGAGGGGATGATGCGCACATTGTTCTCGTGCGCGATGCGCACCAGGTCATCGTTGCGCGTGCCGTAGATCCGTCCACTGGCATCGGTGGAGTACCAGAAGGGGCTAATATCGTCGATGATATCGGCGTTGGCGAAGAACGACTCACGGGCGCCGCCCTCGAAGAGCGGCGGCAGCCAGACGACGATATAGCGCCCGCTCTTGGGATGGTAACTGACCGGCATGGCCTGCGGGTCGGCCACGGTAGGCACGGGGGTGGGCGGCACCGGGGTCGGCAGCACAATTAACGGCGCGGCGCTGGGCACGGGGCTGGGGGTGACGAGCGCCGTCGCGGCGGCGGCAGCCTGGATGTCGGGCAGGCGCTGGGCGAGGCGCAACGTCTGCAGCACCAGGGCGCCCGCCACCAGCAGGGCCGCCAGGTAGAGCGTGCCAAGGATGAGCGTGCCGAAGGCGGGGAAACGGCGCATCGCTAGTAGGCCCCCAGTTCACGCAGGCGGTCGTCGCTGATACCGAAGACGTGGGCGATCTCGTGGAGCACGGTGCGCCGCACCTGGGCGCGCAACTCGGCGGCACTGCGGAAGTCGCGCTCCAATGGCTCCTGGAAGATCACGATCGTATCCGGCAACACCAGCATGCTGCTGGTGCGCTCGGTGAGCGGCACGCCGTAGTACATGCCATAGGCCGTCTGCCAGGGCTTGAGCCCGAGCAGCCGGCGCTGCTCGCGGGTCGGGCGGCGCTCAACGATCACCTCAACATTCGCGAGGTACTCGGCAAAGGCCGCGGGCAGGCTGTCCAGAGCCTCGGCAACGAGCTGTTCGAAGGTGGCGCTGTCCATCGTTGCCATTATACGGTTGCGCCATTTGGGGTGTCAAGGGTTTCTGGCGGTGCCCACGCGTGTTTGCCGCTCAGCAGAGCGGCAGAACGGCTACACCTGCAGCTGGTGGCACGGGTGTGGATCGGCTCACGGGCCGATCCACGCCGTGGTGTGACGTGGTAGACTCGTCGCAGGCACCGCGCACGCTGGTAGTGCGGGCGTCGTGCGCGTCGGGGCGCCTGTGTCGCCGTCGTTTAGCCTCGAGGCCCCCATGGTTACCAGTCGAACATTCTGCTCCAGTCTCCTGCTGGCCCTGGTGCTGGCACTGCTGCTCCCCCAGCTGGCAGCCGAAGCTGCGCCGTCGCTGCGGGCGGAGCAGGGGGGCAGCGCGCCGTTTGTGCGCCCCGATCTGGCGCAGCGCATGGTGCAGCTACGCCCGGCCATCCTGGCCGCGGCCCGGCGCCACAACCGGCCCGAGCTCTCGGGGATGGATGACCAGGCCTTCGCCGCCGTCATCGCCCTGGTGATCTACAACGAGAACTTCGGCTGGCTGGAGGACGAGATCGCCCCGCTGCGCGCCTTCACGCCACTCTACCAGCGGCTGCAGCAGGAGGCGAACACGCACCTGCCGGGCAGCAACTTCAGCGTCTGGCCGGCCAACCTGCGCCCGACGGTGGCGCTGGAGATCCTGAACCAGCAACTGCCGCTGGCTGGCGGGCAGACGATCACCGTCCCGGTGCGGGTGGCGGGCAGCCGGATCGACCCTGGCGCCTATCGCAGTCACGAAGCCTTGCTGGCGGCGATCAATGCTGAGATCAGCCGCGATGAACTGGCCGTGGACTACCTGGCCGCCAACCTCGAGCGCGGGTTCTACCGTGCCGCCCGCGAGGGCGTACCGGTGACCTGGCGCACGCTGGCCGCCTGGCACAACCAGGGCATTGTCGATCCGCGGGCGATCAGCGCCAATCCCACCGCGCGCGACTACCTGCGCCGGGCCGCGGCCTACCTGCCGCTGGCTCGCGCCCTTGTTGCCCCACCGCCGCCCGTGCTGACGCAGCGCACGGCGACGTGAGCGGTTCGCCCAGTGGGGAGGTGGCGCTCTGGGGGTGGGGAAAGAGGATTACTTGCGGGTCACACTGGCGGCGGCGCGGAGCCGCTCAAGCACCTCGTGCTCGAGCTCAGCGGGACGCACCCTGGGGAAATAGTCGGTGTCGATCATCACCGCCGGCACATCGTCGCAGGCGGCCATACACTCAAGCTCGATCACCTCCAGCTCTGTGGGATGGGCCCTGGCGAGGCGGGCAACCATGTTGCAGAACTCGGGCCGGCTGCGCGCGCAATACCGGCACATGATCAACTGCAGGGGCATAAGGACGAGCCTTTCCAGGCGCCGGAGGAGCTGCCCGCACCACGCAAGCGCATGACCTGATATGTGAGCATTGCCACGCCCACACGGGGCCAGCGGGCGACTGCTCACTGGTAGTGTACACGCTTTGTCAATACTTTGCAAGACTTTTGCACAAGTCATGTGTGTCCGGCCGGGTAAGGTATAATAGCATTATGCGCAATACAGCAACCAGCGACCTGAAGGATGCGGCGGCAGAGCCGGCCACCGTGACAGCGCAGCATCACCCAACGCTGGATATCGGCTACCTGCAGGCCGGTGCGACGGGGCCGGTGGTGGTGCTGTTGCACGGCTGGGGTGCGTTTAAGGAGCTGTGGTGGAGCACCATGCAGCGCCTCGGCCGCGACCACCGCTGCTTCGCCCCCGATTTCCCCGGCCACGGCGATTCGCCGCTGCGCCATGGCGCCTCGATCACCGCGCTCGCCGAGGCGATCGCTGCGTTCTGCGATGACCTGGGGCTGCACGACGTGACGCTGATCGGCCACTCGATGGGTGGGGCGGTGGCGGTCGAACTGACCCTCGCGCGGCCCGACCTGGTGCAGCGCCTGCTCCTGGTCGACCCGGCGGTGGATGTCCAGCGTATGCCGCCCTTCGCCCGCACCTACCTGCTGCCCACCTTTGGCTGGGCCGCCTTCCGCTTCGTTCTGCTCGGTGCGCGTATCTTCAGCCCGATCGGCGCCAAGGTGCCGCACACCCACGGTGGCGGCTGGCTGCGCCCCTGGCTGCGCCGCGGCGCCTACATGGCCCGCTTTGACCCGGACGCGCTCTACCAACTCTACCAGGCGCTCTTTGCTAGCCGGACCGGGGCGCGGCTCACCCAGATCGCCGTGCCCACCCTGGTGATCTCCGGCCAGTTCGACGGCCTCGTCCCAACGGAGCACGCCCGCCGCGTGGCCCGCAGCATCGCCGGAGCCCGCTACGTCGAGATCCCCGGCGCGATCCACAACCCGATGGACGAGCGGCCACGTACCTTCGAGCGTGCCGTGCGCGCCTTTCTCGCCGAGCCGTGAGCCCGCGTCGACCAGCGCAAGCCGCATGCTACACGAGCTATGTACCAGCTACGCCGGATCGTGAGCCGGGCGGCCAGTGATGCCGAGGAGCTCGTCGAGTGGCTGCGCCGCCGGCGGCGCAACGCCGGCCCGGTGCAGATCGTCGCCTATCGGGGGATCGGCACCGCGAGTGTGCTCCAGCTGAGCGGGCGGGTGATCGAGGATCGGGGTGTCCTGCCCCCCAGCGACAGCGATACGCGCTGGGCGAACCTGCGGGCCAATTGGCGTCGCTTCGGCTCCCGCGAGCTCCCGGGCGTGCGCGTGCGCGGCACCGTTCAGGAGATCGCCGTTGAGACGCGTACCGACGCCGAAGGCTACTTTCAGCTCAGCTTCAGCCCGCCTGCGCCGCTGCAAGCTGGGCCTGTCCAGTTCGTCCAGCTGGAACTCCCCGACCTGGACGTGTCGGCGACAGGCGAGGTGTTCGTGCCGCCGCCCACGGCGCGCTTCGCGATCGTGAGCGACATCGACGACACGGTGCTGCAGACCTACGCCACCGACATGCTCAAGATGCTTGCCCTGACCTTCCTGCGCAATGCGCGCACCCGTCTGCCCTTCGCGGGTGTGGCCGAGCTCTACCAGGCCCTGGTGGCGGGGCCGGGCGGCAACGACCACAACCCGATCTTCTATGTCTCAAGCAGCCCCTGGAACCTCTACGACTTCCTGGTGGAGTTTCTGGCCTACAACGACCTGCCGGCAGGGCCGCTCTTCCTCACCGACTACGGCCTCGACCGCGACAAGCTGGGTAAGCCCAGCCATCGCCGGCACAAGCTAGCCGCGCTGGCGACGATCACGGATGCCTGTCCAACGCTGCCGCTGGTACTGATCGGCGATAGCGGGCAGCACGACCCCGAGATCTACCTCGAGGCCGCGCGGCGCTATCCCGGCCGCATCGCTGCAATCTACATCCGCCACGTGAGCCACGAGCGCCGTGCCGAGGAAGTAGCTGCGCTCAGTGCCGAAGCCCACGCCCTCGCCGTGCCGATGCTGCTCGCCCCCGACTCAGCCAGCCTGGCCGCTGATGCCGCCCGGCGCGGGCTGATCGCCGGGTGACGCGGGGAGGCGAGGAGGCGATGGCGCGATGGCGCGATGGCGCGATGGCGCGATGGCGTGAGTCACCCCTGCACCATCGCATCCCCGCGTCACCCGGTCACCCTGTGGCGGGGTCGGGCCGCAGCGCGCTGCGGCCCGACAAGGCCCGACGGGGCGGCGGCGCGCCCGGGTCACGCGTCGCCGCGTCCGCGTATCCTCGCGTCACCGGGTGACCCCACGGCGGCGGCGCG
>DAOUBZ010000050.1:0-17044 GCA_034432515.1 Chloroflexaceae bacterium
GCCCCGCTCGCGCTGGCGCTGTAGCCCCGGGCCGCCGCGCAGCAGGTCGAGGATGAGCTCGGCGCGGATGCCGATCACCTGTTCGAGCCGCGCGATGTAGACCCGCTGCTGGGCGCCGTCGAGCTCGGCCAGCAGCGGCAGCAGGCGGTCGAGGGCCAGGCGCTGCTGCTCGGGGTGGCTGAGATCGAGGCCCGCGGTGTAGGCGTCGAGGTAGAACTCCATCACCGGCACGGCCTCGGCCACCAGCCGGCGCCAGAGCTCCGGGTCGGCCTTGATCACCTCGTCGGGGTCGCGCCCCTCAGGCATGCGGATGATGCGCAGCGCCACGTCGCTCTCAAGGCGCACGGCGCCCTGGGCGGTGACCACGAGGTGCCCGTCCTCGCCGGCGCTCTCGCGCAGGGCATTGAGGCCCTTGAGCGTGGCGTGCTGGCCGGCGGCGTCGGCGTCGAGCGCCAGCGCCACGTTGTGCGAGAGCCGCTTGAGCAGCACGACGTGGCTCCTGGTGAGCGCGGTGCCCAGTGGCGCAACGACGTTGCGGAAGCCGTGCTGATGGGCGGTGATCACATCGAGGTAGCCCTCAACGACGATCGTGCGGTCCTCGGTACGGATAGCCTCGCGGGCCAGGTCGAGGCCGTAGAGCAACTCGCCCTTCTTGTAGAGCAGCGTCTCGGGGGTGTTGAGATACTTGGGCTGGCCGTCGCCGAGAGCTCGCCCGCCGAACCCTACCGTCTCGCCCCTGGCGTTGCGAATGGGGAAGATCAGCCGGCCCCGGAAGCGGTCGTAGACGCGCCCGCCCTCGTGGCGGATGGCCAGGCCGGCGGCCTCGACCTCCTCGGGGCTGTAGCCCTTCTTCTCGGTGAGGTAATCGAGCAGGAAAGTCCACTCGTCGGGGCTGTAGCCGAGCTGGAAGGCCTCGACCATGGTAGGGCTGACCTGGCGCTGCGCGACGTAGGCGCGGGCCGCTTCGCCGCGCCGGGTAGCGACGAGCAGATGATTGAAGACGCGGGCCGCCAGGGCGTTGAGTTCGAGCAGGCGGGCGCGGCGGGCGTCCTCCTGGCGCTCGGCCTCGCCGCGCGGTTCCAGGCGCACCCCGGCGCGCGCGGCGAGTAACTCCAGCGCGCCGCGGAAATCGAGGCCCTGCTTGCGCATCACGAAGTCGAAGGCGGTGCCCGAGGCGTGGCAACCGAAGCAGTAGAAGCTCTGGGTGTCGGGGTAAACAGTGAAGGCGGGTGTGCGCGAGTTGGGGTGGAAGGGGCAGAAGCCGACATAGCTGCGCCCGGTCTTGCGCAGGCTGACGCCCAGCGAGCCGATCAGCTCAACGATATCGATGCGGGCGCGAATGTCGTCGATCTGGCTCATCGCACATCCGGGCGGGCATTTGCTGGGTCGCTACGCCGGTAGGCGGCGAGGATGTGCTCGACCACCGCCTCGGGCGCGAGTTGCTCAGTCGCCAGGTGCAGGCTGGCCACCGCGGCGTAGAGCGGGGCACGGGCCGCGCGGAGGGCGGCGAGGCGGGCAGCGGCGTCGCCGACCAGCAGGGGCCGTTCCTCGTCGTGGGCGGCGAGCCGGGCGATCAGGGCGGCGTCGGGGGCGTCGAGCCAGACCACGAAGGCCTGCTGCTGCAGCAGGGCGCGGTTGGCAGCGTGCAGTACCACACCGCCGCCCGTGGCCACCACAGCGGGCGCCACGGCCAGCGCAGCGGCCAGCGCCTCCGCCTCGAGCGCGCGAAAAGCAGCCTCGCCCTGCTCGGCAAAGATCGTGGCCACGGGGCGCCCCGCGCGCCCAACCACCAGCGCATCGGTGTCGGCGAGCGGCCAGCCCAGCCGGGAGGCCAGCGCTCGTGCTACCGTCGACTTGCCCGCGCCGCTCAGGCCAACCAGAGCGATCGGTCGCTGCATCTGCTGCCTTTCGTGTGTGACACCTTCGGTGTCATCTATCGTAGCATATCGTGTGCCCCTCCATGACAAGCGTCCACCATCAACCAGGGCTTGTGCACGGTCCCTGGGGCACGCCCCACACCTCTTGTCGGGCGGCGTAGCCGCCAGAACCACCGAACATACCTCCCGGGGCGGTGCAGCCGCCCACTGATGACAAGACCGCAATCATCGACGGCAGCAGGGCCAGCGACTGTTCATCGTGCCGGGCTACACTGAGCGTATCCAGCGGGCAGGTGACCACGCAGCCACCAGGGCAAGCGCCCCAGGCGTCCGGGTATGCCACAACTGTTCTGCAGCTTCCCGACACTGCCCTCGTCACTGGTAACGCTGGCCACGACGCCTCCCGATGCCATGGCCGCACGATACCCCACGCCCGGGTAGCGCATCCGCAATGTAGCGAACGGCAGATGGCTATGAACATCCTGTTACGCAATCAGCACGTGCATACCCAGCACCACCTGTCGCCTTGCTCGATGCTCGTGCCGCGAACCAGGCGCACGGCGCCGGTCCGCGGCAGGCCGCACCTGGCTGAGGGAGGCCGATGATGGACGTCCTGTTTGTCTGCGCCGAGGCGCCGACGGTTGAACGTCCGCGGCCCCACGGCATCATCGCGGCGCTGGCGCGCTTCGGCCATGCGATCACCCTGGTCTTCGCCGACCGGGCCGGCACCACCTTCGACGATTTGAGCCCCTACTGCCGGCGCATCCTGCCGGTGCGCCATGAGCGCGATCTGGTCGCTACCGTTCGTGCCGAGGTGGCCAGTGGCCAGTTCGACCTGGTGCACCTCGATGCCCGCGCGGCAGCCCGCATCGGCCGGCCGCTCACCGTGCCGACGGTCGTCGACGCGGTCACTTGCATCTCCCAGCGCATGGAGCACACACTCCGCACCGATGGCCTGCTTGCGCGCATTGCTCACACGCGCACGCTCGCCCGAACCCGTCGGCGCGAGGCGGCGCGGCTCTGGCCCTACAGTCACATCATCGTCGCGACCGAGCACGATGTTAGCGCGCTGAGCGCGATCGGGGTCTCGAAGGAGACCGGCATCCATGTCTATGCCGTTCCGAGCCCGGTAGACCTGGAGCGCTTCGCCCCACCGCTGCGCCTGCGCGATCCGGCGACCTTCCTGCTCGACCTGCGCGATCTGAGCCGGCACGAGGCGGGGCTGGCCCTGCAACTCGCTGCCAGGGCAATGCCGGCGATCTGGGTTGTCCGCGCGGAGGCCCGGCTGATCGTCCTCGGCAACGTGGCGCAGCGTCATGCCGGGCGGATCGTGGCTGACCCACGGCTGGTTTTCACCGGTCCTATGCGCGACCCACGGGGTCACCTGGCTACCGCAACGGTCGCGCTGGCTCCGCTGGCCTCCACAACCGCGACGCCGCAGGCGGTACTGGAGGCGCTGGCCACCGGGCTTCCCCTGGTGGCCTGCAGCCAGATCGCGCGCGACCTGGCCGGCATCGACGGCGAGCACCTCCTGGTTGCCGACGAACCGCTGGCCATGGCGCGGATTGCGCTGGCGTTGCTTAACGATGCGCCCTATCGTGGACGCCTCGGGCGGGCGGGGCGGCGTCTGGTGGGACGTGCCCACAGCTGGGAGCGCACCGCCGCGGCCCTCGAGGACGTTTACGCAGCAGCCACCGGCTCGGCGCTCGCCGAGTGGCGCCTGGAGGTAGGGCTGCATCGCCCGACGCGCGCAGAGCAGAATGAAGGCCGTGGCGAGCCGCGCCGGGACCAGGCGCCGTAACTCCGGGTTAGTACTACCGAAGGGCTCAGGGTAACCTCCGCGAGGCATCCCGGCGGTGATGCCATCCCGAGACCCTTCGCGCCGGCTACGCCTCCGCTCAGGGTGACAGGCGTACAGCGTACTGGCGCGGCAGAAGGCCAACCTTCGTTGTAGTATTAGGCAGTGCGCCGGGAGATGTAGCCACGCAGCTGCTCGACCAGTTGGGGCGGGGCCGCAATGATCGGCTCGGGCAGGCGGTGCCCATCGAGCAGCGGCGCGGTAGCCAGCGGGGCGCCGCTGAGCCCGATCACCACCGCCCCGGCAGCGCGCAGGATGGCCAGGCCGGCCGCCAGGTCCCAGAGGTTCGCGCGGCCAATCAGGGCGCCGAGCGAACTGCCCCGGGCGACATAGCAGCAATCGACGGCCACACTGCTCAGGCTGCGGGTCTTGGCCGGAAAATCGATCCGGTACTGGCGGTGGGCATAGGACGAAACACTGATCCAGTCGTTGTTGTCGATGCTGGTCGCGTCACTCACGTGGATCGGCGTATCGTTGCGGTAGGCCGGCCCCTCAACATCGGCCCAGTAGCAGTCGTCGAGGATAGGCAGATAGATCACGCCGAGGTAGGGTTGCCCGGCGCGCAGCAGGCCGACCGAGACACACCAGGTCGGCAGGCCGGCGACAAAGGCGCCGGTGCCGTCGATCGGATCCAGACACCAGACGAACTCACGGTCGGTTGCCCCGCTGCCCTGCTCCTCACCGATGATGCCGTGGTCGGGATAGCGCGCGGCGATGCGCTCGCGCAACAACTGCTCGACCTCAAGGTCGGCCTGGGTCACCCAGCTGCGATCAGCCTTGCGCTGCGCCTGAACGTTGTTAAAGTAGCGGCGGGCGTGGAGCCCGCCTTCGCGCACCCACGCCCGCACCTCGCTCATATCTACGATGCCCACGCGCCCACCTCGTTCCTGCTGACGGCCGGAGCCGTGTCGGTAATCACGATTGTTGTGGCAGACTACCAGGTACTCAGAGCTGGGCGAGTGCCTCGCTGAGGTCAAGTTCGGCGGCAACCCCCATCGGTGTGAGCACCGAGAGCGAAACAAAACCGGCACGTACGGCGCCATCATCGGTATGCTCGGGAAACTCGGGCAGGCGCTCGCGCAGGAAGCGGAACGCCAGGCGTCGGCGGCCATCGTCGTCTGCCGGCTCTGGTTCGAGATCGAGCGCAACCACGTTGCCGTAGAAGAAGCTGGAGAGACGGGTCTGCCGGAAGCCGCGCACATCGGCAATGTTGTGCAGATGGGGCGCATTGAGGTTGAGGACGAGCGGACCGTGGCCGCGGAGCTGTTCGAGCAGCGGGAAACACTTGAGCGCCGCCCAGGTCGCCGTGCCCCAGGGCATAGGCGCGTCGCCGACAAACATCTGCGACACGGCCATAGCGGGCAGGCCCCAGAGCGCCGCGAGCATCGCCGCGCCGACCGTGCCACTGAGCAGGACATTGGTGCCGCTGTTGATGCCGCGGTTGATCCCCGCGACGACCACATCGGGGCGCGGCGTCACCTCGGCGAGCACGCCGGCCAGCACGCAGCCCACCGGGGTGCCGCTGAAAGCGTAGGCGGTGATGCCGGTATGGGCCGGGTCGGGCGGGATGACCGAGCGCATGGTCAGGTCGCGCCGGGGGGGCAGCGCCATACTCATCCCGCTCTGCTCCTCCTCGGGGGCCACCACGGTCACCGTCCCCAGGCCTGCGTCACGGAGGGCGCCGGCAAGCGCCCAGAGACCCAGGCTATCGATCCCATCGTCATTGGTGACGAGAATATGCATCGGGCGGAGCTCCTTATCTGCTGTGCTGAGCGCGCCAGCGACGTGTTGGACACTGGCAAGCGTATCATACCGCAGATAGGGAGGGGGTGTGTTGCGACGGCGCCCGCGAACCAGGGCAATTGCACAGATACAGCTGGCGAACCTGGGTACGCAGGCTGGAGGCCCGCGTACCCGGTGTGGGCAAAACGGGGTTTGCCAGCAGTAGCTTGCACGGTCCAGGGCGTGTGAGCCAGACCCAATGCCGCGCTACACCTGCACGACGTCGGCCTCAACCGGGAACGGGTAGCGCACCCCGGTGAGTTGCTCGGAGACCTCCCAGAGCCGGCGGGCAAGCGCCGGGTCGTAGGAGGTGGGGTTGGAGCGCTGGGCCACCGGGTAGCCGCGCATCCCGCCGAAGGCATCGGGGCCAATGTAGTCGCCGCCGCGCGCCGCTGGCGCCGTGGCGGCATAGAGGGTAGGCAGCGCGCCCATCGCGGCGCTCTGGCCGAACAAGGCGTTCATCACGCCTGCGAGCGTCTCGCCCAGCGCAAAGCCGTCCATGCGTGGGCCCGCCTTCTGCAGTTCGGTGTCGGCGTAGCCGGGGTGGCAGGCCAGGCTGATCGCGCTGGCCCCTGCTGCTGCGAAACGGCGCTGCAACTCGTAGGCAAAGAGCAGGTTGGCCAACTTGCTCTGGCCGTAGGCGGCCCAGCGCTGGTAGCTCTTCGCGCCGTCCAGGTTGTCAAAGGCAATCTGGCCGAAGTTATGGGCGCCACTGCTCACCGTCACCACCCGCGCCTGGGGGGCTGCCAGGATGGCCGGCAGCAGCAGGCCGGTGAGGGCGAAGTGCCCGAGGTGGTTGGTACCGAACTGGAGCTCGAAACCGTCGGCGGTACGGCGGTAGGGGGTGGCCATCACCCCGGCGTTGTTGATCAGCACAGGCAGCGCCGGGTGCCGATCAAGAAAGCTGGCTGCAAAGGCCCGCACACTGGCCAGATCGGCCAGGTCAAGCGCTTCGACCGTGACCTGCGCCTGCGGGTGAGCCGCCCGGATGCGCGCGGCGGCCGCCTGGCCACGCTCCACACTGCGCACGGCAAGCAGCACCTCCGCCCCCTTGCCCGCCAGCGCCTTCGCCGCCTCGTAGCCTATCCCGCTGTTGGCCCCGGTGATCACGACCAGCCGACCCTGCTGGTCGGGTATGTTGTTGCTATCCCAGCGCTGTGCCATCTATGGTACTCCTCACATTGCCAAACACGAAACGCACCGTATCCATCATGCCGAGTTTCCGGCGGGCGGTCAAATCGGAGGAGCGGGGGACGCAGGGCGGATGCAACGTCCTGGTGTCGGGGCCGGCACCGCCCCACGTCTACTCCGGAGGATGCTACAATAGCGGCGAGCGCGCGGCCTCGCCGGAGCGCCGCGCCCCCGCCCCCGCGCCCTGCGCCCCGCGCCAGCGGCACCGGAGCCATGGAGGTGCTGAACGTGTACGTCCCGGAGTCGCCCTACTTGCTTGCCCTGGAGCACCGTATTCACCTTGAGCGCATCCCCTTCAGCGACCGTGGCTCGCGGCTGCTACTCTACAAGGACCGGCGCCAGCCCGATACGCTCTACCTCAAGCTCGCCGAGCGGCTGACCGCGCTCACCCCCGGCCTTTCCGCCTACCGGAGCCGGCCCCCGTACATTCCCAATCTGCGCCTGGTCGATGGCGACGGGCGCCCCGTGCCCTTCGAGACAACCACCTATCCCCACGCCCTGGTCTTTCAGACCCCGGTCGGCGAGTTCCGCTGTGTCTTCCAGGACGCCTCTACGCTGAGCTTCGGGCTGCCGACCGGTGTGGCAAGCGGGATCCGCTTCACGGTGGTGCCGGACCTGGCGCGTCCGGACGGCCACGGCGGCGAGTTTAAGACGGTGCGCAACTGCGCCTACTCGACCAACGGCCAGCTGGTGCTCAATCAGGTGGAGCATAACGGCGCCGGCTACGACGTGACACTGGTGGCGCAGGGCGACGCCGATACCGCGATCACGCTGCATATCCAGGCCGGCCTGGAGCTCGACCGCCAGGTGGTCCCGTTTCGCGCCGCGCTTCAGGCCGCCGAGCAGCGCTGGCATCGCTGGTTCGCCGCGGTGCCCGCCGCCGACGAGCCCTATCGCCAGCAGTACTATTATGCCTGGTGGGTTCTCGGTAACAATATCCTCGCGCCCTATGGCTACTTCCGCCGCGAGAGTGTGGCGCCGAGCAAGGCCCACTACGTCGGCGCCTGGCAGTGGGATAACTACTTCCACGCCCTGGCCTTCCGCTACACCGATCCGAAGCTGGCCAGCGACCAGATCCAGTTCATGCTCGATCACCAGCTCCCCGACGGTATGATCCCCGACGCGGTCTACGACGAGGGGACGATCACCCAGTTGGAGGTGCCGGTGGTGGCCGCCGTGACCAAGCCGCCGATCACCGCCTGGGTGGCCATGCACGTCTATGAACAGACGGGCGATCTGGGGATGCTGCGCGAGATCTACGAGCCCCTGGTGCGCTGGAACTCCTGGTGGTTCGGGCTCAACGACGACGATGCCGATGGCATCGTGCAGTACTCCCACCCCTTCTCCTCGGGGCTCGATGATAGCCCGCTCTGGGACGAGGGCATGCCGGTCGAGGCCGTCGATCTCAATACCTACCTCTGTGTGCAGATGGAGTCGCTCGGGCGGATGGCCCGTATCCTCGGGCGGATGCGCGAAGCCACGCTCTGGAGCAATCGGGCCGATGCGCTGGCGCGGCGCATCGTCGAGCACTTCTACGACGAGCAGGCCGGGCTCTTCTGGTCGCAACACGAGCACCGGCCGATCAAGGTGCTCACCCCCTTCAGCCTCTACCCGCTCTGGACGGCCCGTATGCCGCCGGCGATCAATGAGCGCCTGGTCGATCACCTGCACGACCCGCGCTCGTTCTGGACGGTCCATCCGCTGCCAACCGTTGCGCTCTCCGATCCACGCCACGATCCGCAGCAGATGTGGCGCGGCCCGGTCTGGATCAACATCAACTATATCTTCGTCGAGGCGCTGCAGCGCACGGGCTACCGCGGCCTGGCCGGCGAGTTGGCCGAGCAGACCCTGCGTCTGGTGATGGGCCAGGGCGACATCTATGAGTACTACCACCCGATCACCGGCGAGCCGCCGCCCAAAGCCGCGCCGATGTTCGGCTGGTCGGCCGCATGCTTCATCGACCTGGCCATCCGCATGAGCCGTGGAGAGATCGCATGAGCACGGTTGCTATCCTCCATTACGCCGGGCCACCCTACGTTGGCGGGGTCGAGATCACGATGGCCGCCCACGCGCGGGTGCTGGCCGCCCAGGGTCACCATGCCCGGATCATTGCCGGCAAGGGCGCCGCGGTGGCGCCCGGGATCGATCTGCGCCTGTTGCCCGAGCTCGGCTCCCGTGGCCCGCTGCTCGAGCGGCTGGCCGCCGAGTTGGCCCGCGGCGTCGTCAGCGCCGAGTTTCACGCCCTGACCGAGCGGCTCACCACGTGGCTGGCCGATGCGCTCGCCGGCTGCGACGCGGCCATGGTCCATAACGTGCTGAGCCTGCACAAGAACCTGGCCTTCACCGCCGCGCTGCGCCGGCTCCACGATACGGGCCGGCTGCCGCGCCTGCTCGCCTGGTGCCACGACTTCGCCTGGCTCGACCCGCTCTACCAGCCCGAGTTGCACCCGGGCCACCCCTGGGACCTGCTGCGTGAGCCCTGGCCCGGCGTGCGCTACGTCGTCGTCTCCGAGGATCGCCGGGGCATGCTGGCCGGCCTGCTCGGGCTGGATCCCGCCCGGATTGCCGTGGTGACCCCCGGGGTCGACCTGCAGGCGCTGCTCAAGCTCGAACCGGAGACGGTCACGCTGATCGACCAGCTGGATCTGCTGGCCGCCGCGCCGCTGCTGCTCCTGCCCGCCCGCATCACGCGGCGCAAGAATATCGAACTGGCGGTACAGATTGCCGGCGCTATGCGCCGCCAGGGCGCGGCCGTCCGCCTGGTGGTGACGGGCCCGCCGGGGCCGCACAACCCCGCCAACGCGGCCTATCTCGCCGAGTTGCTGGCCCTGCGCCGCGCCACTGGCGCGGAGGAGGCGGTGATCTTTCTCTACGAACGCTTCACCGATGCCAACGGGCAGCCCCGCCCCGTCTCCGACGCGATGCTGGCCGATCTCTTCCATCTGGCCGACGGGCTGCTCTTCCCCAGCCGCTACGAGGGCTTTGGCATTCCGGTGCTGGAGGCGGGGTTGAGCAGCATCCCGATCTTCTGCAGCGACATCCCGCCCCTGCGGGCCACGGCTGGCGAGGCCGCCAGCTACTTCGCCAGCGACGCGCCGCCGGACCTGATTGCCGGACGCATCGTCGCGACCCTCGCCGCCGACCAGCGCTACGCGCTGCGCCGGCGTGTACGGACGACCTACACGTGGGAGGCGATCTTCCGCCGAGAGATCACGCCCCTGCTCGCGGACGCCTGATGCGTACACGCCACAGCCGCGAGCCTCCCCCTAATCGGCGAGGAAGGATAGTGACACTATGACCCAGGCGCCAGCCAGTCCCTCTTCGAGTGAGTATATCGTGCTCCTGCCCGCGCGGGAGCCGGATAAGCTACGCCTGCTGCTGCCGCTCGCGGTCGACATCGCCCGCCACCACGGCGGGCAGGTGGTCATCGTGGGCGTGGTGGTGGTGCCCGCAGGCCAACCGCTCAGCGATGGCATGCTCGAGACGCGCAGCGTGCGCGCCGCCTACGATGCCAGCCCCGAGCTCAGCGCGGTCGATGTGCCGCTGCGCACGGTGACCACCGTGGCCCATGATCTGACCGATGGCATCCGCACGGCCGCCGAGGAGCAGCGCGCGAATCTGATCCTGCTAGGCTGGCAGGCCGAGCAATCGTCGTCGGAGCGGCTCTTCGGCCCGCCGATCGATAGCCTGCTGCGCCAGCCCCCCTGCGACGTAGTGGTCGTGCGCCTGATGGGCGACGGCCACTGGCGCCGGGTGCTGCTGCCCGTGCGCGGTGGCCCCCATACGCCGCTGGCCTGCGAGATAGCCCTGGCCCTGGCTGAGCGCCATGAGGCCGCGATCAGCGTGCTCTATGCCACCAACCCGCGCCTCCCCGATGACCTCGCGGTGCGCGAGAGCCTGCAGTCGCTGCGCACGCTGCCCCGCGTGACACGCTGGCTGGAACGCAGCATCCCGGTCGAACAGGCCATTCTCGCCGAGGCGCCCGACCATCAGGCGATCATCCTCGGCGTCACTGGCCGCCGTGGCGACCCCGAGGCGCCGATCGGGCCACTCGCCGACCGCATCCTGCGCAATGCGCCGACCACCGTGGTCATCGTGCGCCACTGCATGGCCCAGGACGAAGAGCAAGCCCAGCAGATCTGGCAGCAGAACCGCGATCTCTCGGCCACCGTCGACCGCTGGTTCGCCGAGAATACCTTCAGTTCCACCGAGTACGACGACCTGCAGCGCCTGCTGGCGCTCAAGCAGCAACAGGGCGTGCGCATCAGCCTTGGTCTGCCGACCCTGAATGAGGAGCAGACCATCGGCGAGATCCTGGACCAGGTGCAGGAACATCTGGTCCACCGCGTGCCGCTGCTCGACGAGGTGGTGCTGATCGACAGCGGCTCCGAGGATCGCACCCGCGAGATCGCCGCCGCCCACGACGTGCCGGTCCATATCCACCAGGAGATCCTGCCCCAGTACGGCGTCTTCCACGGCAAGGGCGAGGCCCTCTGGAAGAGCCTCTACGTGCTCAGCGGCGATATTATCGCCTGGTGTGATACGGATATCAAAAATTTCCACCCGCGCTTCGTCTATGGTGTCATTGGACCATTGCTGCGCGAGCGCCGGCTAGTATACTGTAAGGGCTTTTATCGCCGGCCGATCCAGTTCGGCGAGCAGGTGCGGGCCAGCGGCGGCGGTCGGGTCACCGAACTTACCGCGCGGCCGCTGCTCAATCTGTTTTACCCCGAGCTCTCGGGCATGCTCCAGCCGCTCTCCGGCGAGTATGCCGGGCGCCGTAGCGCGCTCGAGGCCGTGCCCTTCTTCACTGGCTATGGCGTGGAGACCGGCCTGATCATCGACCTACTCGAACGGTACGGCCTCAGCGCGCTCGCCCAGGTCGACTTGCGCGAGCGCATCCATCGCAACCAGGAACTGGTGCCGCTCTCCAAGATGGCCTTCGCCATCACCCAGGTGGTCATCCAGCGCGTAGAGCAGCGCCAGCGGGCCAGCCTGCTCGAACCGGTCAACCAGACGATGAAGTTGATCACCCAGCGCCCGGACGGCGGCTTCAGCCTGGAGCTGCGCGAGATCCGCGACCACGAGCGCCCGCCGATGCTGCACATCCCCGAGTATCGGCGTCTGCGCGGCCTGCCCCCCGAGCCCGGCGACGACGCGCGGAAGGAGGCGCCCTGATGCGCGACCCGCAGCAGCGCATCCAGACCCTGCTCGCCGCGCTCTACGGCGAGCCCCGTGGCGCCGCAACGGCCGCGCGGCTGCTGGCCATGCTCGAAGCCTTCGCTGCGCGCCACGGGCCGCCGCGCCGGATACCTGCAGGCGACCGGCTCACCGAGGACGATGTCATCCTGATCACCTATGGCGACCAGGTCCAGGCGTCCGGTCAGCCCGCACTGCAGACCCTTGGCGCGACCCTGGAGCACAGCTTCGCCGGCATCGTCAGCGGCCTACACCTGCTGCCCTTCTTCCCCTTTAGCTCTGATGACGGCTTCTCGGTGGTCGATTACCTCAGCGTTGACCCGGCGCTCGGCAGCTGGGCCGATATCGAGCACCTGAGCCGGCGCTACCGCCTGATGGTCGATGCGGTGGTCAACCACGTCTCGGCGGGCAGCGCGTGGTTCCGCGCCTTCCTCGCCGGCGTCCCCGGCGCCGAGGCCCGCTTCCACCTTGTCGACCCGAGCACCGATCTGCGCGCGGTGACCCGCCCACGGACCTCCCCGCTGCTCACGCCCTTTGAAACCCCCACGGGCGTCCGGTACGTCTGGACCACGTTCAGCGCGGATCAGATCGACCTGAATTACGCCAACCCCGAACTGCTGCTGGAGATGACCGACGTGCTGCTGGCGTACGTCGCCCACGGCGCAGAGCTCATCCGCCTCGACGCGATCGGCTACCTCTGGAAGGAGCCTGGCACCCGCTGCATCCACCTGCCGAATACGCACCGCGTGGTGCAGCTCTGGCGGGCCGCGCTGGACCTGGTGGCGCCCGAGGTGCTGTTGATCACCGAAACCAACGTGCCGCACGCCGACAACATCAGTTATTTCGGCGACGGGACAAATGAAGCCCAGCTGGTCTACCAGTTCCCGCTCGCCCCGCTGGTCCTGCACGCCTTCGCCAGCGGCGATGCGACGCGGCTGAGCGACTGGGCGCGCGAACTGGCGCCGCCCTCGCCGGCCACGGCCTTCTTCAACTTCCTGGCCTCGCACGACGGGATCGGCGTCGTGCCGGCCAGCGGGCTCCTGCAGCCGGCTGAGGTGCTGGCGCTCTGTGCCCGGATTGAGCGCCACGGCGGACGGGTGTCGTACAAGACCAACCCCGACGGATCGCAGAGCCCCTACGAGCTGAACTGCACCTGGTTCGATGCCCTCTCGGATCCCGCAGCCGCCGAGCCGCAGGGGCGCCGGGTCGACCGCTTCTGCGCCTCGCAGGCGATCATGCTGGCGCTGCAGGGCGTGCCGGGGGTGTACGTCCATAGCCTGCTGGGCTCGCCGAACCACCACGCCGGGCTCGCCGCGACCGGGCGCTTCCGCTCGCTGAACCGCGAGAAGTGGACCCGCGCCGAGCTGGAGGCACGCATCGCCGACCCGAGCCGCCACGAGGGCGCCGTGCTCCAGCGCATGGCCGCCCTGATCCGCACCCGGCGCAACGAGCGCGCCTTCCATCCCAATGGGCCGCAACAGGTGCTTGCGCTGGGCCATGCCATCTTCGCACTGGAGCGCCAGTCGCCCGAGGGTGATGCTACGATCCTCTGCCTGCACAACGTCACCGACACGCCACAGCAGCTGCCGCTCAAGCTCGGGCGCGCCGCCCACGACCTGGTAGGCGGCGGGCGCTACCCGGCCGGCACTCAGACCGTGCAGCTCGCGCCGTACCAGGTGGCCTGGCTGAAGCTGGTGTGACGGGGCAAGCCGCGCGATTAGTAGTTCAGAAATTCACAACTAGACGGCACGGCCACAGCGTGTATGCTGAACATACATAGTTATGAAGCGACAAGCTGTTGCCAGTGACCGTTAACACAAAGTACGGCCCCGGTCGCGTACACTGGCGCTGCCGAGGCTTTCCGATCTTGTTCCACACGCCGTGAGTGGCAAGCGAGTGCTGCATGGGGAACCACAACCACGAGGGTACGGTCAAGGTGGAGCACCTGCGCCACGCCGCTCAACCCTGTCTTGCGATCTGCACGGGCAAGCACTGCACCAGAGCCGGCGCCAGGCTAATCGTCGCTGCGGTCGAGGCTGCGATCGACGAG
The DNA here is from genome assembly GCA_034432515.1 of Chloroflexaceae bacterium. Classification (GTDB taxonomy): domain Bacteria; phylum Chloroflexota; class Chloroflexia; order Chloroflexales; family Chloroflexaceae; genus JACAEO01. The sequence continues at coordinate 13,958 of DAOUBZ010000050.1, forward strand.
GCCGGCCTGCGCGCGACGGTCACGGTCGTGCAGACGACCTGCCAGGACCACTGCGACGACGCCCCGGCGCTGACCGTGATGCCCGGCGGCTATCCCTACGTGGAGCTCACCCCGGACGCCGCACGGCAGATTGTGCACAACCACGTGCGCGATGGCAAGCCAGTGCTGGCGCAGCTCCACAAACGCGTGCGGCGCAAACTCGAGCGCAGGCTCGAGCGTGAACTGACCCCGTCCTCCTGAAGTGATCGTTGAGCGGAGCAGTATGGAAACTCACCTCGCCACCGTTGCCTGTGTCGCCCCCGGACGTCTGATCGGTCTCGCACCCGAGGGCGATCTCCGCCTTGTCTGGGATGCGGCGACCTTCCGCCTACCGATCTACGATCTGCCCCACCTCGCCGCTGCGCTCGACGAATGGTGCGCCGAGGAGGAACTGCCGGCGCTGCGCCGCGGCTACTACCGGCTGTGCCAGGGGCCCGACGGCGGGATCCAGCTCTGGTTGCACAACGCCGGGCTGTTGCTCAGCCGCGAGGAGCTGCGCGTGCTCACCACGCTGGTCGCGACGGCCTCCCGTGAGCTATGCGCGCCGCTCTGTCGCCAGCCACGCCTGCCCTTCGGCACTGGCTACCGGCGACTGGCTGCGCCGCCCCTCTCCCGCCAGTGGCAGAATTGAGCTCACGCTCCAGCGGGCGCATTGTGGGGCGGTTGCGCTGCTCCACGTTTGGATCTTGCATCAACCCCTTCACGAACCACTGAGCAGCGCCACCCGCTCCAGGGCGTGCCGTGCGATCAGCCGGTGGTAGAGCGTCTCCAGATCGGCGGCCAGCGCATCGGCGCTGTAGCGGGCAAAGGCCTCGGCGCGGCCCGCGGCAGCGAGCCGGGCGCCCAGTTCACGGTCGCGTAGCAGGCGCACGATGGCGGCAGCGAGCGCCGCGACGTCGTTGTAGGGCACCAGCAGGCCGGTGTGCTCGTGGCTGATCACCTCGTTGCCGGCGGTGACATCGCTGGTGACCACCGGCGCGCCGGCGGCCAGCGCTTCGACCAGCGGGATGCCGAAGCCCTCGTAGCGGCTCGGCGCGGCCACCACGGCCGCCTCGCCCAGCAGACGCAGCTTCTCGGCCTCGCTCACCCGGCCCGGCAGCTCCAGCCGGTCGGCCACCCCCCCCTCGGCGGCGATACGCCGCAGTTCATCCTCGCCACTGCGGTTGTGGCTGACGAAGACGAAGCGCGCCTCTGGCACAGCCTGGAGCACCGCGGGCATAGCCCGTGCCAGCAGGTCGAAACCCTTACGCGGCACCAGCTGGCCGATGAAGAGCACCAGCGGCGGGCGCTGGGCGACCGGCGGGGGCTCGGGCTGATAGTCGTTCAGATCGACGGCGTTGGGCAGGACGCTCACGTGCAGCGGGTCGAGCCCGAGGCGGGCGAGCAGGTCGCGCTCGGTGCGCGAGAGCGCCACGGCGTGATCCACCCAGAGCAGCGGGGCGTGGATGAGGTAGTTGCGCACCGCCCGGCGGGGATGCGCGCCCCGGGCCAGCTGCGCCGCCAGGCGGCCCGGCGTGGTGAGCAGGTTGTCGTAGCGCAGCGGCGCCTCAAGCGGGCGCTCGCGGTCGGCCACCAGGTCGCCGTCGTGCAGCAGGCCGTGGACGGTGAGCACCGTGGGAATGCCCAGCCGGCGGGCGGCCAGCACCGTCTGGAAGCCGAGCAGACTGCGCAGATGGTGCAGATGCACCACGTCGGGCCGGTCAACGCCGCTCAGGCGCAGCAGCGCCTCGGGGGCGAAGAAGCCCAGCATCGTCGCGCGGTGGACCGCGATGGCGCCGGGCTGCCACTCGTGGCGATGCGACTGGCCGGGATAGCGCCGGTCGAGGTACTCGTGGGCGATCACGGCGTGGCCGCGCGCGGCCAGGGCCCGCGCCTGCAGCTGCTCGGGCCGGCTCGGGAAGGCGGCGTCGAAGCCGTAAGTGGTGACGATCAGGATGCGCATAGGTGACGTGCGTTCGTTCTACGGGCCGAAGCCCGAGGCGGCCCAGGCCGTCTCGGCGAGGCGGGCCTGCCCGCGCGCCGAGAGGTGGAAGTAGTCGAACGGTGAGATATCGGCCAGTTCCAGCTTGCTGCTGAACACCGCCCCGCCGTCATAGCGGCACTGGGGGTACTGCGCGCACACCTCAGCGAGCTGCCGGTTGTAGTCGATCACCCGCTGGCGCACCCGCTCGCGGCGTGCCACGTCCTCCGGCGCGTCGGAGCGCGGGCGCTCCAGGGCAGCCTGGCAGACGTCGAAGAGGTTCCAGATCGCCACGGCGTTGGCGTTGTCGCGGTAGAGCGCCCAGAGCTGGATCGGGTCGGGGATGCTCAGCACCAGCACGCGCGCCTGCGGCGAGCCTTCGGCCAGGTGGGCCATGGCTGCGCTGAACTGCTGACGAAAGGTCTCGACCGGGGTCATCGCGGCTTCGCTCAGCGCGCAGGCATCGTTGCCGCCGGCCAGCACGGTCACATACTCGGCGCCCACCGCGTTGACGGTGCTGATCTGGGCGCGCAGGTCGCTCATCCGCGCCCCAAAGCGGGCGATGTTGTAGACATTGCCGCCCAGGGCCGGGTTGCGGGTGGCGAGGCGCAGGGCCAGGCTGTTGATGTCGGGGTTGCCGCCGGTGGCCCATGAGTTGGCCGTGTTGTCGGCGAAATAGCGCTGCCCGCTGCCCACGGCTCGCGTGAGCGAGTCGCCCACGGCGGCCAGCGAGCTCGGGAGCGGCGCCTGGGCCCGCGCCGGAACGGAGCCGCAGGTCAGCACAATCCCCAGGAGCACGAGCAGCAGGAACCGGATCGCTGTGGTCATAGTTTCACCCTATGTTCGGTGCACTTCGGGGAAACCCCTCGCACCCGCTTGAAACCTTCGATACGCGCTGCGCGCCACTTAGAGCCTTTCCGAATAACTCAGGATGCCAAAAAAACCGCCCCTTCGATACGCGCTGTGCGCTACTCAGGATGCGGTTTTTCGGATAGGCACTTAGTACTACAACGAGGGTTGTCATTCCGAGCCCTTCGCGGAGGTTCCCCTGAGCCCTTCGGCGGAGTTCACCCTGAGCGAAGCGAAGG